>CALBSZ010000156.1 GCA_937967665.1 uncultured Planctomycetaceae bacterium | reverse complement strand
ACCGCGGCGTCCGTTCCGGCTTGGGAAATCTTCTTCTTGCCATCGTGTCACTCTTCCTCCCTTTTCATTCGCTCGGCTTCCTCCCGCAGCTTTCGCAATTGGTCGGCAGTCATCCCCTTTACAGCGCGCAGTAGGTCGGGCACGTCGATCGGCGCCTCGTGAATGATTTCCGGCAAGTCCTCGGTGATTCGCCCGGCCAGCGACGTCCACTCGTCCACACTCTCTCCGAGAATCTCTGCCATCCGTTTAACGCGATCCGCAGTCGGCGGATCGACATTCATTTGCTCGACTTGAGAAAGATACGTTGGGCTGACGTCAACCAATTGGGCGAACTTTCGCAGGCTATACCCCTTCGCCATCCGCGTCTCGCGGAGCACTTGGCCGAACGGTTTTTGCTGTGGTTTCTTTTTCGCCATTTTACAGCTCCCCTCGGAATGCGCGGTCGAGGATGGAGGGAAGCAACGCATCGAGTTGGGCCGACTGGTCATGAAGCGTTTGTAGCTCACTCATTCTTCGGCGAACGTTGCGAAGCGTGACCTGGGCCTCGCGTGCCGGAAGCGGGAATTCATAGTTCAAGAAGTCCTTCGGGTTCAGGCGCTTGCGCCGAACATTTGTGCCGGTGCTGGCCCCGCTCAAAAGTGGCCACACGGCTGGGGAACGGAAATACACGTCGAGCACTTCAGGAAACACTCGATCCTCGTTGATTGTGAAAACAGGAAACTCGGGCGAGACGTAGAGCCCATCGCACTCGTGAGGCACGACGGCCAGCGCCCCCTCCCAGGCCATCAACTTTGGGTAGACGAATTCGCCTTCGTGAATCTGTGTCAATCGCTTGTAGGCAAAGTCGGTGCCTGCCTTCGCTTGACCTCGAAATACTCCACGGCCGAAGCAGTAGACGCCGGCGAAGTGATAGGTCTCGGTGGGAACAACGTCCACATCCGGCTTGCGCCACGTCACCAATTCGTTCATTGGCGTCGGTGTGGGCGGATCGAACCGGTCGTCTCTCAAGATGGCGCGGCAAAGTTGATTACATTCCTCGTTAGAATGAGTCCGTAGCGACTGCGCTTCGTCAATCTTTTCCTCGAGGCGGTCGATTTGTGCCACGATCCGTTGTTGTTCGTCCAGCGGAGGCAGCGGTACGTCGATTGTTAGAAACTTCTCGGGGCGAATTCGGTTCTTTCCGCTGCTTCCCTGAGATAGGGCGTCGCACTTTTGCCACAGCTCATGCGTCTTTGAGTACCAGTGCAGCCATCGCGGCAGAACACAATCGAGTCGGCATTCGAAAGTCGGAAACTCGTTCGATCCGACACAGCCAGCGACTTCCGGCGTCACTACTGCAACGGAGCCGTGGCGAACCCAAATCTTGTTGATGATCAAATCATCTTCCCTCACTTCGTTCAGTGTCTTGACAGCAGTCTCGCTGCCGTCAATTGTCTTCCTTTCGTAAGCGCCCTCTCCCCACCATTTGACGCCCAAGGTGCGATACGTTTGTCCTGGAACAACGGACACGCTTCGTTGCACAGGTGTCACAATTTCAGCGAGAGGGATCTGGGGCCATCCATTCGCACTCATTCGCCCACCTCCTTGAGCTGGGCCTCGATGAAGGCCTCGATTTGGTGCTTGTCGGGCAACGCAACCTGATACCGCGAGACGAACAGTTGGTTGTCCATGCCGGCCACAGCATATTCGACCAGCGCGTCGTTCTTGGTCGTGCAGAGCAGGATGCCCACGGGCGGACTGTCACCGGCGGTCATCTCATTGTCGCGGTACCAGTTGAGGTAGGTATTGAGCTGGCCCAGGTTCTCGTGGTTGAACGGTTCGATTTTCAGTTCCACCAGCACGTGGCATTTGAGGATGCGGTGGTAGAAGACCAGGTCGATGAAGAAGTGTTCCCCACCGATCAAGATGCGTTTCTGCCGGGCCTCGAAGCAGAACCCGCGGCCCAACTCCAGTAGAAACTGCTCCAACTTGTCGAGCAGCGCGTGCTCCAGGTCCGATTCGAGCATCGTGTCCTGAGGCCGAATCCCCAGGAACTCGAAGATCATCGGGTCACGCAGCACCAGCGCCGGCTGGTCAGGCTCGGCCAGCGACTCCACATGCCGTGCCAGGGCGGCTTTGTCCTTGGAGAGGGCCGAGCGCTCGAAATAGAGGCTGCCGATCTGCCGCTTCAGCTCCCGAACGGACCACAGCCCGCGGATACATTCGACCTCGTAGAACGCCCGTTTGAGCGGGTCTTCGATGCCCACGAGTTGCTCGAAATGGCTGTAAGACAACGAGTTAAGCAGCCTTTCGGACGGCGGGCCGGATTGTGGGGACAGCGTCCCCACTTTTCCCTCTGGCTCGGATTTCTCGCCGCCATCTTGTGCCGCGCGGAGCAAACCGGCGAATTGTGGGGACAGCGCCTCCACAATTTGCGGATAGGCCTGGTAGAAATCGCGATAGCGGTAGAGCTGCCGCCGGTCGCAGCTCCGCACGCCACGAACGGTCAGCCCGTCGGCCAGCCGGTCAAACAGCTCGTCGCCATATTGGGCCCGATCCTCGCCCTGCAATTCGTAGCGGCTGATATACAGGCCAATCGACCAATTCCGTAGCGTCAGCCCGACGTTGACCGCGCGGGCTGTATCGCGCCGGGCGTACTCGTCAACGGCATGGATATGCTCAATGAGGCTGTCGAACTTCATGTCGCCGCCTCCGTGAGTTCAGCCTTGATCTCTTCCATGATTTCGATGATTCGCCGTTCTTTAGCCAGGATGTCTTCGGCCAATTGTTCCGGCGGCAGGTGCTCCATTGCCTCGGCGCTTTTCGGATTCTTGAGGTCGAGGTTGCAACCCACGAGCGAGCCCGATTCGTCGTATTGCAGCACGTCGTCGGCCGACACGCGCCAGGCCTGGTCGGTCTCGCGCCGGCGCTTGAGTTGGAACCATTTGATGCAGTCGGAGAACTCTTCGAACTGAAGTGGTTTGGTCTTGGTGTAACTTCGACGCCCCTCCGGCAACGGAATCTCGTAGTACCAAATGTCCTTGGTCGGCCCAGACCGGTCGAAGAACAGCAGGTTCGTGGGAATCGCCGTGTAGGGCGCGAACACACCGTTGGGCAACCGCACGATCGTGTGCAGATTGAATTCCTTGAGCAGTTCCTCCTTGATGCGAGCACAAACGCCGTCGCCGAACAACGTGCCGTTAGGGACAACAATTGCTGCCCGGCCGCAGTGCGACGACGCGGCACTGGGTTTTCGCAGCTTCCGCATGATGAGCTGCAAAAACAACAGGGCGGTTTCGCTGGTCCGCTTGTCGGCGGGGAAGTTACCACGAATGCCGGCTTCCTCCTCACCGCCGAACGGCGGGTTTGTCAGGATCACGTCCACGCGATCTTTCGGGCCCAGTTCCGTGATCTTCACAGCCAGGCTGTTGCCATACTCGATGGCCGGCGCGTCGAGCCCGTGCAACAGAAGGTTCATCTGCGACAGCATGTACGGCAACGGCTTAGCCTCGCCGCCACGGATGCTCCGCTGCTGAAGCACTTTGCGGTCTTGCGCCTTGTTGCACTGCTTTTCCAGGTGAGCAAATGCCTCGGCCAAGAATCCGCCCGTTCCGCAGGCGGGGTCAAGCACAACCTCACCGAGCTGCGGATCGGTCACCGCTACCATGAACTGAATGACCGGCCGAGGCGTGTAGAACTCGCCCGAGTCACCGGCGGCGTCGCGCATCTCCCGCAGCATCGACTCGTACAATCGAGCCAGAGTATGGATTTCCTCGGACGAATCGAAGTGGATGCCGTCGACGAGGTTGATCACGTCGCGCATCAGATACCCGGAGATCATGCGGTTGATCACGCCGTCGAACACGGTGGCGATCACGTCGCGCCGGCGGTCACCGTTGGTTGACTGCAGCCCACGCAAATGGGCCAACAGGCCCGGACCGCGCTTGCCATCGGGCCGCGTCGCTTCGTCCTGGTTCACGAAGGCGATCAATTCGTCACCGGTGATGCCGTCTTTCATCGCGGCCCAATCACGCCACCTGTACGGCGCCTCGACGGCCGCCTTGTACTTCTTGCCGGCGATGCCGGCGCGGGCTTCTTCCAGCTTCTCACGGTCGTCGAGAAACTTCAGGAACATGATCCAAGTCAGCAAGGGGAGGCGATCCAGGTCGCCATTCAGACCCTTGTCCTTCCGCATGATGTCCCGTGCTGATTTGATGAGTGCTGCCAATTGTTGCGCCGTTGTCTTTGGCTGTTCGGCCTTCTTGGATTTTGGGGATTTCTTCTTCGCCGTCTTGGCTTTCTTCTTAGCCATCTTGGTCTCGATCGCTTCTCAAAGGACTATACAAATCGACCGCCCTACGCAGCCGCATATAAAAGGGTTTGAAGTTGGATTACTGCCTGGCGGAGTTGCTCGACCCCTCCGAACCGCCCAGCAATTTCGATCACGTTCCCGTGGGCGCTGATTGGTGGAACCTCCAACACATCTGGAATGACGAACTGTGCCGTGCCATGCTCGGTGTACTTGTCGAGCAACTCATCGAGGATTTCTCGAGCGTCCGGTCCGAACTGGTCGAAGAAGTCCTGCCGTTCGGTGCGCAGCCGCTGAGCCCGCTCACGCCTGGTGCGCAAGGGTGCGTTGAACGCCAAATGACAAATCAGGTCGAGCGGGTCGGCGTCCGGCTGATTGGCGGTTTCGGCCAGGTGATCGAAGTCGATGCCACGCTCTTCGAGCCGGTCAATGATGTCGCTGCGTTTCTCTGGATCGGCCCATTCGCCGCGCAACTCGGCGGCATTCCGGAATAGGGTTCGGACCTTGTCGGCGGTGTAATCGGTGAATTGGACAACCCGGAGTTGGTTGCCATCAGGATCGAGTTCGTAGACGAGGTGCGCCGCAATTTCGACTTGGCCGCCATCGAAGTAGAACTTGCGCCGAGGTTCGTCCGGTTCGTCGGGCGGTAGTGGTTCGGGACCTTCGGCCTCAGGCTCTTCTTCCGGCGTCACGACCGTTTCGTCGTCGACGGGCTCGCCTTCTTCGTCGATGGTCTGCTCAGTTTCGATCGTCGGATCGCCATCGAACTCGGGGTCGGCAAACATCCGCGTCGCCGAACCGGTGTAGTCCAAGATGCTGAAAAACAGCTTGCCGTAGTCGTCACGAACCCGCGTGCCGCGCCCGATGATCTGCTTGAACTCCGTCATGGAGTTGATGACTCGCAGCAGCACGATGTTCTGGACCGTCGGCGCGTCGACGCCGGTGGTCAAGAGCTGTGATGTGGTGAGGATCACGGGCGTGCGCCGCTCCAGGTCCTGGAAATTGCTCAAGTGCCCACGGCCGATGTCGCCCTCGTCGGAAGTAACCCGGCAGACGTAGTTGGCATTGTCGCGGACGAGGTCGGCGTTGAGGTTGTTCAGCGCCCGCCGCATTTCGTCGGCGTGTTCCTGATCGACGCAGAAGACGATCGTCTTGGCGAACCGATCCGTGCGGCGCAAGTATTCGGTCAGATGGTGCGCGACGGCTTCGGTTCTGGCCCGCAGCGAGACGATCCGTTCGAACTCGCGGGTTTGGTATTCCTCGTCGGGAATCTCTCGGCCATAGCGGTCAAGGTCGCCCTGGCTCGGTCGCCAGCCGGCCGCATCCCAGGTGGTAACGACGCGATGGACGCGATACGGCGCGAGAAACCCGTCGTCGATGCCTTGCCGTAGGCTATACTGATAGACCGGATCACCGAAGTAGTTGTAGGTGTCCGCGTTGTCCTGGCGGCGCGGCGTGGCGGTCATGCCGATTTGGAACGCCGGCTGGAAGTATTCCAGAATCTCCCGCCAGTTGCTGTCGTCGCGGGCGCTGCCGCGATGACACTCATCGACGATGATCAGGTCGAAGAAGTCCGGGGCGAACTCGCGGTAGAGACCGGGGCGGTTTGCGTCACGCGCAATCGACTGGTAGATGGCGAAATACATTTCCCGACTTTGCACCGCCCGGCCGCCGGCGATCTTCCAACGGGCGTCTCCAAACGGCGCAAAGATCTTCGCCATCGGATCGTCGACGAGAATGTTCCGATCCGCCAGATACAGAATCCGTGGCCGTCGATGCTCGCCTGTTCGGTTCCAGCGGGAGTTCCAGAGCTTCCAGCAGATCTGAAACGCCACGACCGTCTTGCCGGTGCCGGTCGCCATTGTGAGCAAAACTCGTGGATTGCCCTGGGCGACGGCCTGCACGGCGCGATTGATAGCGATCTCTTGGTAATAGCGAGGCGACTTGCCGCTGAGATGGTACGCCGGCGTCAACAGGCGGTCGGCGGCTTCGACCGAGAGAGACTGATCCGTTGTGAGCCGCGCCCACAACTCCTCCGGCGTGGGAAACGCGGCGATCTCGCGTTCCAGTCCAGTCGTGTAATCGAACTCGATGATCCCGTGACCATTCGTGGCGTAGGCGAATCTGAGGCCGAGGATTTCGGCATAGTCCTTGGCCTGCTGCAGACCTTCGCCCGGCGTGGCGTAGGTGGGTTTGGCCTCAACGACGGCAATTGGAAAGTCCGGCCGGTAACGTAAAATGTAGTCGGCCCGTTTGCCTGGTCGCCGCCGACCACGCCGGCCAGCGACGATGATCCGCCCATCCGTGAAAGTGACCTGCTCATTGATGCGGTAGGGATCGTTATCCCACCCGGAGGCTTGCAACCGCGGGACAACGTAACGTCGGCAGGTATCGGCTTCGTTGGGCATAATGGCGGGCCAAGAACCAGCGTCACGGGTGTCCCCGTGAACTAAACATGAAACATGCTTGCTGGATCATAACCCGCGGGTCAAGAATGCACAATCCCCCGCGTCGACATGCGTGCGGATTGAGGGTGGAATTCAGCTGTCGCCGTCCTCAAACAGTGGCAGTTGCTGGTCTTTCGGCGACGGACCGCTCTCCTCAGCCGATGTCACTGGGTACAAGAACTCCGACTTCGGATCGTGGTCGTGGAAACGACGCTGAGCCAACTTCCGGCGAAGAACGGCATAGCAATACACACAACCGTGCGGACAGGTGTCGTATTCGCCGATGTCCCGCGACGCGAAACACCCACATTCCTTTCGCCCGCCACGTAGCTCTGCGGTGATCGGCTTCCCGCTGATTTCCTCTAGTCGCGCTGCGTCAATGCACCGGGCGTCGGCCGCACCAGGCACAAGAAAATCACGCTGTGCGCAAATCGAGAGTTGCATCCCGCGGGCGTTTGCCATTTCCACCAACTGCAAAGCCAGTTGCTTCTTGGTCTCCGCCGGCGGGTCATGCCACTCAAAGCCGAACTCGTCGGCAGCCGAATTCATGTTGCGCAGTGTCTTGTTGTAGAGATGCACGAACGAGATGACTACTTCATCGGTTGCGCCTTCCAATACGCAGCAGAGCGACTCGAAATTCCGCAAATGAAAGTCGAGCGGAGTGACTGACGAAATCACGATGGTGTCATAACGCCAGACGCAAACGCGAGGTCCATATTCCTCGGCGATCCGCCGAAAGTGTTCAACACTGCGTCGCGCATTGACGACGGAGAACTCCAGCGCTTTGGGATAGCCGTTGATGGTGTGCTGCACGACGAATGGGTATCCACGCTCGCGAACTTCCTTCAATTGCGGCGCAAACGGCCCTACGTTTTTCGTCCAAAAGATGATCCCGTCTACATCCTTTCGCTCCAGTGATACACGAATGACCTGCTTGCGGTTGTAAGGGTTGACCATCTTGCAGTAGCCAGCGCGCAGACGGTTCATGAACCACTCACCATAGAACGTGGGAATGTCTGTCTTGTAGCTGGCCGAGATGATCATTCGGATTTACCTCTTCTGGCCAATGCGAAATGCGACGTTACTTTCGCGCTTTGGCCAGCCAAATTTGGAGTAGTATGGTTCGAGGTCTCTCTTCTCCTCTTCCAATGAAAAGGCCATCGAGCAAGCGCCGCCGGCCAGCCGGTCCACGCTGCATGCATTTGCCATCTCGTCGTACCATCCGGCGAAATCCCCTGACCCGTCATTGTTATCGATGAATAGGAACAGGGAACCAGGCTTGGCAGACCTGAGGCAATGCAGGAAGAACTCCTGAGCTTCGTCCTTCCAAAGCCAGACTTCCGACAAGAAGTAACTGAGCGTGAACAAATCGGCGCGCAAAAACTTATGGTACGACTTCCACGTGTCAGGCACGGTTACATCCATTTGTTGGAAGATCGGATACAACTGGAATTCGGCCTTCAACGTGCGCGCCACGTCGCCCCAAGAATCACCCCAGGCTCGCTCTCGATCGAACAAGTAACTTGTCAAAGTTGATTTGGAACCATTTCGCAGCATGTACTTGAGGATTCCAAGCAGGTCGCTTCCCGGACCTCCGCCCAGACAGGAAACCGAAACCTCTGGACGTTCGAAAAGATCTCGCAAGATCTCGTGCTGACGCACGAGTTGCATGATGTAGTCAGCGTGGGCAACCGTGTACTTGTAGATGTATGCGAACCGGGCGGTTGGGCTGGCGTAGTCTATGACCGTGCGTTCAGGATTCTTGAGTCGCCCGTATTCTCTGGTCAAGCGCCCAAGTTCAGTGGCGATGCTGGCGTCTTTGGCTGCATCGTCCAGGTCGATTTCTTGGTAGGCCTCGTCAAGAACGAGCTTGATCAGCTGTGCCAGCGTAAGCATTGGAACCGTCCAGGTGGGTACGCGCCCGGGCCGACTCGCAAGCCACATTGCACGCCGGGGGGCAGATTAGTGTTTATGAAACATCGAACATTCTACCCGACTGGCTGGTTATGTCTATCCACCTCCCCCGCATCCTTTTCGCCCACCAAACTGGCTCCACATTTTTCGCTGCGTCACCCAGTCAACTTCTGCCGCGATCGGTCGCATTGACTTTTCGTGAATTGGATCTCGTCCCGACGTAACATCTGGCAGGAACAGGATTTCCTCCTGGATGTCGGGGGCCAAGTGCAGCAAGTTCATGATCTGCGTCATTCGTGGCTGAGTCACCTTGGCTAGCCGAGCCAGCTCGCTTTGGTCGGATACGATCCCATCGCGCAGCAGCCCGTCGAACCGGATCGCCAGCGCCATCAGCTTGGCGACGCGGGGAATCCGCCCTACGGGTGTGGGCGATGCCGCTGGTTTGTCTACAATCCGGCGGCGACCGGCGCTACTGCGGGTGAACCGGACCTTCTGTTTGACCTTGATCATGCTGCCTCTCCGTGCTGGCGCTCGGCGAGCGCCTTGATGGCCGACGGGTGAAATGAAACCTCGATCGTGCTGTCGGCGGCATCGAATTCGACGCGCGCCACGAGCAGGGCGATGAGTTGGGCCTGCTCACGCGGCGTGAGCGCTTCCCAGATGCTGTCGAAGTCCGCGAATGCCGCGTCGATGTCTTCCGGATTGAGTTGCTCCCGCTCTCGTTCGGCGATCTCGTTGCCCAGTTCCGCAAGCCGGGTTTCGGCGCGGGCGACATGGTCGTGCAGGTCGGCGATGCGGGCGGTGGTTGCGCTGCGGGCCTCTCCCTCGACCGCGAGTTTCAGGATCTCGGCGTGGTGCCAAGCCAGTTCCTTTTCGACCCGCCGCCGCTCCGTCGCAAGCTCGTCCATCTCCGCATCGAGCTTCTCGCGGGCTTGTTGGAGCACCTCGTCGCGCAACGCCGGGTCGTCCGCGCTACAGCGA
>CALBSZ010000155.1 GCA_937967665.1 uncultured Planctomycetaceae bacterium | reverse complement strand
ACTTGCCTGTGAAGATAGCCAATCGCTGCCGTGGTTCACCGCTGAGCATGTAAAGGTTGGCCCACAGGTCGTCCATGCGTTGTCGGCCGGCGATGTCCAGCAATTGCGACTTTAACCGGGCATCGTCACGGAAAAACTGAACTTCATCGGGCAGCCCGTAGGTGCCACGACTGCCGTCAAACGGTGCAATTGTCACGGGATGCGGAGGGAACCAGCGCTGGAACATCGTGCGCCACTGGGCAACGAACTTCTCTTCTTGCTTCTTGTCGGCAATAAGCCAACGGGCGATGTTCCCATCTGCTGTGAGCCAACGCAGCGCCGCGTCATCCACATCACCGTTGCCGGAATGGCGAATCTGTAGCGGGCCGCCTTCTGCCGTTCGATCGACGGACATCAATGCATGCAGATTGCCGCCGTTGGGATTCAGTTGTTTTGACACTTTGGCAATGTCAAACACCAGCTTGCCGGGCTTCGTCAACACCAGTGCCGGAACTGTTTGATCTTTGGCAAACGTATGATCTGACCAGCGGGCTCCAGCCGGCATCGCGATGAGCGCGTTTTTGTCCAGCGTCACTGCGTGGGTCTTACCTCGCTGGCGCCCCTTTTTAACCCGCTTTCCGTTGATGTTCTCGAAGATGTCGCGATCTGGCTCCTTAAAGTGCAGCGTGGGCAAACCGAGGTAGACGGTTGTCGCGGCATCGTCTCCAAGAACGTGATCGACAACGATCGTCAACCGCTCCGGCGCGACCATGACATTCACGTTCTTATTGTCCCGTCTCTCCTGCATTCTTCTGGTCAATCGGATGTGGACTTGGCCGGAACCAACATTGCGATAAGGATCTGAAGGTGTTTGCGTCAGCCCGTTCGCCGTTGCCTGCCGCATACAACTCCAAACAGAATTGGCGATTCCCTCGCAGGCGACGCGCACGTCGCCAGGAATCGCCTGATTGACCGAGTGGGGTTTTGGCAACTGGTTCAGTGGCTCGACCCATAACGCTGCTTCCAAATTGCCGGGGAGACAGCTTTCGCGAAGCTGCGAGAGATAGCGCAGGTAGCTGACATTCACGTCTTGTTTCTTGGCAATCTCCGCAAACGCGGCCGAAGGATTTCTCGCCGCTTGAGCCAGCCAAAGACATTCGAGATACCGGGCAGGTCCCTTCCACTCCTTGGCCCCATTCTTGAAAGCACCATCGAGACTACGCTCGTCTCCCTCGCCGCCAATCAACTTCCCCGGATCAAGATACAATTCGCCGCACGCTTGCCGTGCCATCAGTTTCAAATCCGCTAGCGCCTTGTCACGCCGGACTTCGGGCGCTTGAATCGCTCCCGGCGGATCGAAGACGAGTTTGCCCGGTTGATCGAAGCGAGCATGCCGCGCCACCTCTTCGGCCATCGCCAGGTACTTGTCGAGCACCGGCCCGCTCAGCGCGTTCTGCACATTGCCGATGTTGGAAAAACCCTCGCCGCCAAAGTTCTCGGCCGGAAAGTGGCGACTGGCATCCATCGCGTGACCGGTCAGGTCACGGACCATGTTATCCAGCTCAATCGCCGTCAGTCGCCGCCAGGCAACCGCACCAGGGTCGCCCGCCCGCTTCAGAATGTGCGCGTTGAGATGCTTCTGCGCCCATGCTTCAAGCTGCGAACGGACTTCCTTGCTCGGCTGCTGCTCGTCCTTTGGCGGCATATCGACATGATGCAGCACTTGCACAATCTTCTGCCACGACTCCTCGTCGATTCTTGTCAGCGGCAGGTCGAGTCGCATCTTGCCCTCTGAATTCTTCGCATTGTGACATTTGATGCAAAGTTGCTTCAGATGAAGCTGAGCCTCGGCGTCGCTCAGTGTGGGAGTTCGCTCTTGAGCCAACGAAACACCAGCGAAGCACCAGATCACAAAACACAATCCTCGTTTAACGGCAAGCCGAAGGCGTCGGCGAATATGCGCGTACGCAGCCGCCTTCGGCTTGACGTTAAACGAGTTTTCAATCTGATTTGTCACGTTCAGTTTTTCCAACTGGCCGAAGGCCACGATTGAACAATAAATTGGTTGGAAATCACGAAAGCCCAGACAGTCCAGTTTCATATTGCTTGAACTTCGCATCCGGCAATCCAGCACGCTCCAGCATGGTAACGAACACCTGGCCGAAAGTTGTCTTGTCGTCAGGAAACATCAAGTGCTGGCCGTTTTTGATGCCGAAGTTGCGACCGCCGGCAAAGATCAGCGGGATCTTCCTCACGCCGTGCGATCCGGTCCCGTTCTTGAAACCGTCGCCGTTGTTCATTCCGCTGCCGAACACGATCATCGTGTTATCGAGCAGGTTGCCATCGACGTCCGGCGTGTCTTTCAGCTTGGTAAGCAACGTTGAAAACAGTTCCACTTGCTGGCGATCCGATTCCGCCAGCCGAGCCAGTTTTTCGGGTTGACCGCCATGGTGCGAATCGCCGTGGGCGCGGGTTATCTCTCGCGACGATAGGTAAGAGATGATGCGCGTCGAATTCGACTGCAACGCTAATTGAATCAAGTTGTACTTCGTTGCGATTCGATGTCCGCCGCTTTCAAGAATCGCGGCGTCGGCCTCGGGCTTGGGTTTGCGAAGCCAGGCTTCCTCGCGGGTGATGGCTTGTTCAACTTCGCGAATGCTCTCCAGGTACTCGGTGAGTCGCTTTGAATCGGAATCGCCAAGGCTACGTTGGATGGCGGAAACCTGCTGGCGCATGTCGTCGAGAATGCTTTTGCGACTGAGCAAGCGACGTTCGGCTTCGGCGAGTGACTTGGCGTCGGGAGCAACAAACAGCCGATTGAAGATGTTGCGGGGATCAGATTGTGCTGGAATCGGCGTTCCCTTTTGATTGAATGACAGCGTGTGCGTTAGCCGCTTTTTGCCCGTGCCGCTGTTAACGCTCAATTGCAGAGATGGGAAGCGCACGTCATTACCCAGATGCGGCACCGCCAACTGATCCACTGAAATGGAGTTGTTGCCCGCGGGATTATCGGCCGTGAGCCAGGTATCAGCGGCCGAGTGACCATTGAAGTCGAACTCGTGACGAAGGCCGGAAAGAACCGTTACGTCGTCCCGATGTGGTTCAAGAGCCTTGAGCGTCGGTGAGAAGGTGAAATCCTTTCCCGTTTGCTGCGGATACCACTGCTCGTTGCACACGCCCGTCGCGAAATAGACGAATAGCATCCGAGGTTTCGTTGCACGTTCGCTCGCCATCACGGGACGTGGCAACATCGCATCCAAGAATGGCAAACTGAGTGCAGCGCAACCGCCCGTGAGCATCTGTCGTCGTGAAAGTGGCTTGTGCATGTTCTCGTTTATCCTTTCGTAGGCTTAGTATCTCCGAAAAGCATTGCTGGTAATCAATTCTTCGATCAGCAATCCCATTCGGTAATCGTTCTCTTTCAGCACTTCACAAAGCCTCGCAATCTCGGCGTGATCTTGAAACCGCAGCGAACGACCGAGTGCGTAAACCATAAGTTTCTCGACAAAGCAGTTGGTGAAGGCATCAGGTTGTTCCATAAGTGCTAGCCGCAATTCATCGGGACCGTTGATTTCGCGTCCGTCCGGCAGCGTCGCCGTGGCGTCGATCTTGGCACTGGGCCGGCGTTTCTTAAGTCCGTCAGCCTCGTGCTCGCGCCACACGCCGATGGCGTTGTAGTGCTCCAATGCAAATCCGATCGGGTCGATCTTGTTGTGACATCGCGCGCAAGAGGCCACGTCTCGATGGATTTCAAGCTGTCGCCGAAGCGTCACTTCGTCCAATCCTGGAACCTTATTTGCCAATTCGCCGGCATTGTCGGGCGGCGGCAAAGGCGGGTCGCCAAGAATGTTTTCCAGAATGAAAACACCACGAGCGACGGGCGATGTGCGCGTGCTGTTCGACGTAATCTTCAGAATGCTGGCGTGGCCTAAAACGCCCCCACGATGATGTTCCGGCTCAAACTTGACGCGGCGGAAATGCTCGCCGCGCACATCGTCGATTCCGTAGTGATCCGCAATCCGCTCGTTCAACATCGACCAGTCGGAGTCAATGAAATTGAGGATGCTGAAATCGTTCCGTAGAACTTCGTTAAAAAACGTGAGGGTTTCGCCGCGCATCGCGTCTTCCAGGCGCTTGTCGTATTTGTAGAGGTCTGGATCAGGATCCATTGCGTCGATTTCGCGCAGATGCAGCCATTGTGAGGCGAAATTCTCCGCGAAGGCCCGTGACTTGCGGTCTTGTATCATCCGGCGGACTTGCCGGCGTAGTTCGTCTGGTTTGTTCAAATCGCCGGACGTGGCCAATTGCAGCAGTTCCTCATCCGGGCAACTGCTCCACAGGAAATACGACAACCGTGAGGCCAACGCGTGAGGCGACAATATTTCGCCCGGTCGGGCAGCCGCGGGGCTGTTGTCCACGAAAAGAAAATCGGGAGAGATCAGGGCAGCCATGAGTGTCGCCTGCAATGCCTCACCGAACGGAGCTTTTCGAGCACGCTCGGCCTGAAAACGCTCCACGTAGTGTTCGATCTTCTCGTCAGCAACCTCCTTGCGAAACGCGCGAGGCAGAAAGCGGGTCAGCACCTGCCGGACCACGGTCAGTTCGTCCTGATCGAGGGGAAGAATCCCCGATATGCGAAGCCGCTCTTCCTGAACCGTCGGCAACGGCCCTTCCACCTCGATGTAGTCGATTTCGACTAAGTGATGATAGAAGTCTCGCAGCGTCGGGAGGTCCGGCGGTGGCTCGCCTTTTTGCTGTCCCGGCCGTGGCCCTCGGTAGCGGTGTTCCGTGTGAAACCGCAGGCGAACATTGAGCGACGAGTTGTCACCGACACGCACTTCCTTCAGTTCCCGGAACAAGGTCAGTTCATGCGTTTTCCACTGGTTAGATGGGAGCTGCACGGTCCTTGCCAGTTCACCGTTGTTCTTGTCTGCTTGGACATAGACTTGCATCGAGACTGGGTTTTCCAGCCCAACTTCATCCACCGCCGCACGACAGCGAATGCGATATTTGTAAATGCCCGGTTGCGTGACGTAGAACTCGCCAACTTGAAACTCGTCGAACGTGACAGCGACGCCATCATCAAAGATCGGAAAGCCGAGTCGTTTCTTGCTGTTCAAAAGCGAGCGATCGGGCCGCATTCGCTCCGCGCGAAAGTCTTGATCAAACGCTCCGTTGTCAAGTCCGCCATGCAGATCGAAAAAAACTATTCCGGACGGCTCTTCTCCTTCGCTCCTCAACCGATCACCCGACTTCTGTTTGGACTTAAGCGCTCTCTCGGTCTCCGTGCCAGGCTCGGCATAGTCCCAGCGCCAATGTCGCGTTGGACGGCCCCAATCCATCGCCAGGTTCAAATGCCGTTCGGCCAACCTCAGGAACAACTCAAGATGTAACTCCGATACAGCAAGTCCGTCGCCGACCGTATCAAAACCATCGGTTGCCGTGTCTTCCGGCAAGGTGTCGTAGAAGGGCCGAAACCCGAACACTTCACGCGACAGGCCGAGTACATCGCACAGAGTGTTTTGATACTCGTAACGATTCAGCCGCCTGCGAAACGGCCTTGCGTCTCGACTTCCCGCAGAGTCCACATGTTTTGAAAGCACCTTCCCCAATCCATCGACGATGCGTTTTCGCTCCACAGCTGACGGTTGCTCCGCCTTCTCGGGTGGCATCTTGCCCTTGGAAAGCTGATGGAAGACTCGTTCGTACAACATCAAGTGTTTGGAGCCAGCAACCGCATCGTGCTGAGCGAATAGTGGCTCGATATTGAAATCACCTTCCTGAGCACCATCAGCGTGGCATTCGACGCAGAATCGCTTCAAAAACAATTGGCGACTGGAACCGTCTTCCGCGCGGCTCGGCACAACGGCCAGTAACAGGCACGCCAAACAAGCACCAATGCGAATACAGAGAGATAAAGCCATCGTCATTTCTGTTTTGAGTTTATGTGAGAATCTCGCTCACGACTTCGCCGTCCACATCGGTAAGCGTGTAATCGCGGCCACCGTAGCGGAAGCTAAGCTTCTTATGATCGAGGCCGAGCAAATGCAGTATCGTGGCGTGCAGGTCGTGAACGTGGACTTTGTTTTCAGCGGCGAACCAACCGAGTTCGTCGGTGGCTCCGTAGCGCAGCCCGCCTCGGACGCCGCCGCCAGCAAGCCAATAGGTGAAACCGGCTCCGTTGTGGTCTCGACCGAACTCCTTGTCTTTCATGTCTTCGATCGCGGGTGTTCGGCCAAACTCGCCGCCCCAGACGAGCAGCGTGTCTTTCCACAAACCGCGTTGCTTCAGATCACCGATCAACGCGGCGATAGGTTGATCGACGTTTCGTGAACTGCCTGTCATGTTCTTCAGCAAACTGTTGTGATGGTCCCAACCACCTTGCGAGATTTCGATAAAGCGGACGCCTTCTTCCGCTAGTCGTCGCGCCAGTAAGCATTGGATCGCAAATGGGCCGCCTTGGCCTTTGGCGTTGATGCCGTAAGACTGCAGCGTCTTTTGAGTCTCGCCGGAGAAGTCGAGCAGTCGCGGAACGGCGGTTTGCATGCGAAAGGCGCGTTCATACGATTCGATCACCGCATCAATGTTCGAATCTGACTCGCGACGCTGTTGCAGATCGCGGTTCATCGCTTGAACGAAATCCAGTTGGCGGCGCTGTTGTTCGGAAGTCCAAAGCGGATTGCGCACGTTGCGAATCGGCGGCGGTCCCTTTCCGCCATCGCCAACGTTGCGCATGATCGTGGCGTCGTAGACCGCTGGCAGAAACGCGCTTGAAAAACAACCATTCGATTCGTTGCGGTCACGCGGATTGACGACCATGTAGGCCGGCAAGTCGTTGCTCTCTGAGCCAAGTCCGTAGGTGATCCAAGACCCCATCGAGGGCCGCGCGAACCGGAATTCGCCCGTGTGCATCATCACGCAGCCTGGTTCGTGGATGCCCGTCTCGTGGTGCATGCTGTTGATGACGCAAAGATCGTCGGCATGTTTGGCAAGATTTGGAAACCGGTCGGAAATCCACAACCCACTTTCGCCGTGTTGCGAAAACTTGAATGGCGAGGGCTGCATCACCGAATCCTTGTGACCGGTGCTGCCGGCTCTTGGCTGATCGTACGGCGGCGTCTTGCCTTCGTGTTTTGCCAGCGTCGGTTTGTAGTCAAACGTATCAACGTGCGACGGCCCGCCTTCCATGAACATGAAGATCACGCGTTTGACTTTCGGCGTGAAGTGCGGCTGCTTTGCAGCGAGCGGGCTTTGACTTTCTTTCGCGGATGCATCACTGCAAAGTGCCGCCAAAGCCAATGAGCCGAATCCACAAGCGGATGCTCTCAACGCCTCGCGGCGAGTGATGGGTGTGGTTGTCATTTGAGTTTCCTTGTAGAACGGGCACTCTTGCCCGTTACGGTTCGACGGGCAGGAGTGCCCGTTACGGTTCGACGGGCAGGAGTGCCCGTCCTACTAATGAATGCTACTCGACGAATCGAAACTCCGCGCTGCACAGCAATGCCTGACAAAACGCGGACCAACCGTCGATCCCTTCTCGTCCGTCTTCGTTTTCAGATTGCCAATCGGCGATCAACTCGAGTGATCGGCTCACCTCGTCGCCTGTCGGCTGCCGGCCAAGCGTTAACTTGTAGGCGAGAACAACTCGGTCCTCATCTTTCATCGTTCCGCCTTCAGCCTTTAACAACCGTTGCGCCATGAACTGTGATTGCTCGATCACCAGCGGGCTGTTCATCAAGAACAAAGCTTGTGTAGGCACCGATGGCGTTTCTCGTTTTCCAATGACGAGATCCGGTGGAGGAAAGTTGAACGCGGCGAACAAATCGGGCAACATGCCGCGGATCACCGGTAGATACATCGCTCGGTGTCGCGCTCGTGCCATCGCGTCCAGGTCCTGAGCGGTTGTGTGGTAACAGAGTTGTTGCCAACGATCAGGTGCGGTTCGCTCCAAAGTTCCGGCAGCGGCAAGTATTGCGTCTCGCAACGACTCAGCATCACGACGGCGAGGGCTATGCCGCCACACGAGCGCATTGTCAGGATCGACTTCCGTAGGACGGGCACTCTTGCCCGTCGGCTGGTTGACGGGCAAGAGTGCCCGTCCTACATCCGAACTCAGTTGATACGTGCGGCTCAAGACGATCTCACGAATCAACGACTTCACCGAACGGCTCTCGTGAAGCCGTGTGGCGAGCATTTCCAGCAGTGCGGGATGCGAAGGCGTTTCACCAAGCGCGCCGAAGTTATCTACCGTGCGAACAATGCCGCGCCCAAAAAGATGATGCCAAACGCGATTGGCCATCACGCGGTATGTGAGTGGATGCGAACTGACGAGCTTGCCAAATTGCAATCGTCCACTTTCATCTTCACCGATTTTCAGCGGCTCGGTCGTCAAGACTTGCAAAGCGCCCCGCGGCACCTCGTCGCCCAGATTGTCTTCGTTGCCGCGAATCTGAATCCGCGTGTTGACGAACTTACGTTTGAATCCGGTCTCTTCAACGGCGATTGCCAGTGCGACTTCCGGAATGCCTTCCGAACGCATCTTCTTCAGGGATGCCTGGGCCTTTTCAATGTCCGCTGCCGCTTGCTGGGCCTTCTGTCGTTCGTTGCCTTCGAGCTGATTGATGTTCTCTTCGATGCTCTGAAGCGGATCGAATTGCAGCCCTTTCTTGCCGAGAAGTTCGTCAATGCGTGCTCGGCTCTTGTTAATCGTTCCGTTGTGCGTTGAAAGTCCGCGAATGTAGTCCTGATACTTCTTGATATCCGATTTGTCGAGCTTCGCCAGATGGCGTGAACGCGACACGTGAGAGTTTTGATCTTTAGGGACCGAATTGAAAAGGATGCCTGCCAACGCATAGAAGTCGCGCGTGGGCACGGGATCAAACTTGTGGTCGTGACATCTTGCACAGCCAATTGCGATTCCAAGGAACCCACGGCCGATTACGTCCGTTTGCTCGGCGATCACTTCCATGCGTGTACCGGCATCAGGTTTCATGCCCAGCGCGAGCAGGCCAGTCGCGACCACTTGCTGTTGTTGTTCCTGTTCCGATTCGGCCGGTAGCAAGTCACCAGCGATCTGTTCGAGCACAAATTGATTGAACGGTTCGTCATTGTTAAAGGCATCAATCACATAGTCGCGGTACTTCAGCGCATCAGGCCAAAGTGCGTTTTGTTTCGGCGCGCCGTTATTCTCGGCGTAGCGAGCTACGTCCAGCCAATGCCTGCCCCACCGCTCGCCGAAATGTGGTGAATCGAGGAGTTGATCGACCAGCGACTCGGTCGCAGCCTGCCGATTTGTGGTTGCCGATTTGATGAACGCGGCGATTTCTTCCGGCGTGGGCGGCAATCCGATCAAATCGAAATACAAACGACGCACGAGAGTGGTTGGATCGGCATCATCTACCGGCCGCAAACCGTTCTGCTGAAGAGTTTCAAACACGAAATGGTCAATATCAGTCCGCGGCCAATTGTCGCTGACGTTAGGGGGCGCCGTTGGTTGCAGCGGACGAAACGACCAGAACTTCCGACCGGCTTCGATATCAATGAGATCTTTCTTCAGCACGGATCTTCCGTCGCGTGGATCGGGCGCTCCCATTTCGACCCATTTGACAAAGTCTTCGATTACCTGATTTGGCAGCTTGCCCTTGGGCGGCATCTCGAATGACTCGTGGCGAATGGCGGCCAACAACAGGCTCGCTTCGACGTTCTTCGGAACGACGGCCGGTCCACTCTCCCCGCCCTTGCGAATGCCCATCTGTGTATCGAGGAGCAACTCGCCCTTGAGCTTGCCTGCCTCTTGCGCTTTGGCCGAGTGGCAACCGTAACACTTCTCAACGAGCACAGGACGGATTCTCGACTCGAAGAAATCAGTGCCCTGATCGGCACTGCCTTGCGAGGCAAAGCAAAAAATCGCAGCGATTGTAAGACGGGCACTCCTGCCCGTCGCGGCGTGGACGGGCAAGAGTGCCCGTCTTACATAATTCATAGTATCACTCATGCAATCACTTCCTGAATGACGCGGCAACGTGAATCGAGCTTCTTGCCTTGGAATTCGAGCTTGGTGTGATCCAGTCCGGCGAGCCAGAGGATAGTTGAATGAAAGTCACGCATGTGAACGATGTCTTCGACGGCTGACGAACTCTTGTCGTCAGATGCGCCGTGAACGTGACCACCTTTGACGCCGCCGCCGGCCAGCCACCAGGTAAACGAATTGGGGTTGTGGTTGAGGTGGCCGCTGTCGCCGCGTCCCATCTCGCCGCCCCAAACGATGAGCGTTTGATCGAACAAACCGCGTTCTTTCAAATCTTGAATCAAGCCGGTTAACGGCAAGTCGCACGACTGGCACAGCGTTGGGATGCCTTCGATACTTTGTTTGTACGTGTGCGTGTCCCACGCGCCGTTGAGTCCGCCGCTGTTCATGGGAGTGTTCGATGCGGGGATCGTGATGAATCGCACGCCGCGTTCGACGAGTCGGCGAGCCAACAGGCACTTTGCGCCAGTTGTGCGGGTCTCCTTGGCGTCCAGGCCGTATCGCTTGCGAATCGTCGTGTCGGCTGATTCCTTGCTGACATCGAACGCCTCAGGCGCGGCCGTTTGCATTCGAAATGCGGTGTCGAATACTTCGTTGCGAGCGACCAAGTCCGCTGGACGTAGACGCCGTTCGGCATGCCGCCCGTTCACCTGTTTGAGTGCTTCGAGCCACTGAGCCTGCTGCGACCCGTAGAACGATTTCACGTTCGGGATAGGGTCGGTCATGTCGTTGACAACCAAAGCCTGCAATTGGCTGGGAAGTCCGCCGGCGGTTAGAACTCCATCGCCACCGCGTAACCGGCCGCCGTTGCCGAGCCAATCGTCACCTGGCAGCTTTCCTTTGACGCAGACGTGGCCTGGCAACGCAGGATTGCCCGTGCCCAGCCCATACAAAACCCACGCGCCGATACTGGCTCCCAGATCGTTTGAACCGCGGAACATGTAGTTGCCCGCGGCGCCATGAGAAGCCTTCGCACCGTAGCCGCCACGAATCAGGCAGAGGTCGTCGGCAACAGTCTGCAAGTTCGGGAAAAGGTCGCAAATCTCGATGCCCGACTGACCTGACTTCGTGAACTTAAAGGGATGCAGCTTTTCGTCTTCCACATATGACGGCGGATCGAAAGTGTGCGCTTGCGACGGGCCGCCTTGGCAGTAGTAGAAGATGACGGATTTGACCTTACCGTCATGGTGCAACCGCGACTTGTCGGGAACATCGTCTCCTTCATCGGCCCAACCTGTCGCGACGGATCCCAAACCGCCGGCCCCAACGAAGCTCGTCGCAGCGGAGAGTCGCAGCAACACGTCTCGCCGAGACACCGGTTGG
>CALBSZ010000154.1 GCA_937967665.1 uncultured Planctomycetaceae bacterium | reverse complement strand
CGGGCAGGAGTGCCCGTCCCACGTGAAAATTGAACGGTATTGGGGTTAAACGATGTGCCCGCAGGCACTTGACTATTGTTGTGACAAATCGAACCTGGTGCTGTTCAACTCGATCCGCTTCCCGATGGTGCAGGGAAGCTAGCGAGGCGTATCGAAAGGATTCGACATGCTCCTGACTCTGTTGAGGCCATTCCGGTTGCTCGCGGGTGCCGTCCGTGAAACCTGCGGACCGCGGCAGATCGCTGGCGGCGCTGCCTTGGGAATGGTGATAGGACTGGTCCCCAAGGACAATCTCACCGCCTGGTCGCTGATGGTGCTGTTAATGCTCTTCCGCGTCAATCTGGCGGCCGGACTGCTGTCCGCCTTCGTGTTCAGTTGGCTGGGTTCGCTGCTGGACCCGGCCTCGCACGCCATCGGCTTGAGTCTTCTGGGCAGCCCCGAATTGCGGCCCTATCTGGTTCGCATATTCAATACGCCGTTGATGCCGTGGACGGGACTCAACAACACGGTTGTCTTGGGCAGCCTGTTCATGGGCTTGTTCCTGCTTGCGCCAACGTACCAGGCCAGCCTGTTGTTGGCCCAGCGCTATGTACCCAGACTGCAGGCGGTACTGCAGAGATTCAGAGTGTATCACGTCTTGTACGGCGCCGACCTGGCTGCGACATGGAGAACGTCATGATCCGCTGGTCGTACCTGGTTCCACGCCTGACGCTGATCGCCTGCCTGGTGCTGTTCCTATCCTACGGACTCAGCCCGCTGGCGCGAGAGGTACTAGTCCGATCCGTTCAGTCCAGAACGGGTGCCAGGGTGGATGTCGGGCAGGTGAACGTGTCGCTCTGGAACACGCGGTTGGACATCGGGCAGTTGCAAGTTGCCGATCCGCGGGAACTCAACCAAAACGTCGTTGAGGCTCAAGAATTGCTGCTCGATGTGGACCGCAACGCGTTGCTTAAGAAGCGGTTGGTCGTGCGTGAGGGCCGAATCAGCGGACTGCGGTTCAATACCGATCGTATCGACTCGGGCGAGCTGAACCCGCGGAACCCCAACGAAGTCAGCAACTTTGCCGCGGACAAGGTGGAGCGTTGGTTCAAGTCGCTCGCGGATCGGGTCAACGGTAATCTCAGCGACTACTCAGTAACGGCTCGGGAATGCGAACGCGTCCGCCGCGAATGGCCGCCGCGTTACGAACAACTGGAAGACCGGCTCGCCTTCCTGAAAAAGAGGATACTCGATTTACAGGAACAGACTCGAACGCTTGCCGGCCGCAACCCGCTACGGCATCTCGAGGATTACCATCAAGCGCTTGCTGACTTTGAACAGGTGCGTGGCCAGCTGGCTCAAGTGCCGGCGGAGCTGCAGCACTTGCAGAACCTGGCCTTTCAGGATCGGGACGCGATCAACGCGGCCAAGGCTCGCGACATCCAACGCATCCGCGGACTGCTGACGACCGAACCCTTGGATCCCAACGATGTCTCCGCGTTCCTCCTCGACGGCGAACAGGACCGGCGCGTGCAACAGGCGCTGGCGTGGATACATTGGGTTCGCGAAAACCTGCCCAGCAAGCGGGAGCCGTTTGAACCGGAGCGGGGCCGCGGCGCAACGTTTGAGTTCGGCAGGGGCGTCGCGCCGAGTTTCCTCATACACCGGCTGGCCGTTGATGGCACGGCGCGTTTCGACGGAACGACCATTCCGTTTGCCGGCCATCTGTCGGACTTGACGGAACAGCCGGCATTGCACGGCAAGCCGACGATCATCGAGCTTTCGTCGAGCGGCACGACACCACTCCGCCTGCTCGCTTCGCTGGATCGGACGCAGTCCGTGCCTTACGACCGTTTGTTGCTGGAGTGCCCCAGCTTGGCGCAGCCGCAACAAGTCCTGGGAAATACGCGGACAGCCGCCGTGGCCGTGGCCCCTGGCCAGGCGCGCTGCCAGATTTTCGCGACGATGAATGGCCAGCAAATCCAGGGACGCATTGTGGTTGTGCGGGACGAATTACAATTGAACGCCATGGTCTCGGATTCGCTGGGCGGGGTCCCCTTGGCGTCCCGTTTGACCGAGGCGCTGCGGCCCGTGCAGCGCATGGAACTAACCGTCAACCTGTCCGGGACCATCGACGACCCGCACTGGCAGATGCAGAGTCCGTTTGGGCATGCGGTCAAGACTGCCATTCAAGGGGCGTTTCAACAGGAGCTGACCGTGCGGACGGAACAGCAGGTCGCCCAAGTAAGCGCCTACGCCGACCGGCAGGTGGCTCAACTGCACCAGCTTGTCGACGTCAAGACGCAGCAGCTGTCGGCCAGGATTTCGACCGAATATGCAGCCGTGGCCAACCTGGCTGACGACTTCTCGCGCCGTCTGCAGATCCCCAACCCGCTGCGTTCCGCCGAACTCGGATTGGAAAACCTCTTGAAGTAGAGCGCATTCAGCTTATCTGTCGCGGCTTTTCGTCACTTGACGTGAGGATTTACCCTCAATCGTAAACTTGACAGAGCACTAGCCGTTGGTCTATGCCAGGATATCCCGAATCACGTGGCCGAAATCTTGTTCGAGCCGCTTGTGGCCGGGGGCTTCCAACAGGCGGGCGTGAAGCCCGAGCTGGTGCAGGATGGTGGCGTGGACGTCGGTCACGTAGTGCGGCTGCTGGACCGCGTGAAAACCGATTTCGTCCGTGGCGCCGTGCGCGACGCCTCCCTTGATCCCGCCACCGGCCAGCCAGACGCTGAAGCCATACGGATGATGATCGCGACCATTGCTCCCCTGAGAACCGGGCGTGCGTCCGAATTCGCTGGCGAACACGACAATTGTTTCGTCCAACAGGCCGCGTTGCTTGAGGTCGGTCAGCAGCCCGCCGATGGGTTGGTCGACCTGCCTGGCCAATTTGGCGTGCATGGCCTTCAGGTTCGAATGCTGATCCCACGCGCCGGCGGCACCGCCGCCATGCATGATCTGAATAAACCGCACTCCCTGTTCGGCAAAGCGGCGCGCGGCCAGCAGTTGTTCGCCGAACGGCCGCGTCTCCGGATTGTCGAAGCCGTAGAGCTTCTTGGTGGCGGCCGTCTCCTGATCGAAACGAATGATGTCGGGGACGGCGGTCTGCATCCGAAACGCCAATTCGTACGATTTGGTCCGGGCCTGGAGCGCCAGGTCCTCCGGATAACGCTGTTCGCTCAGCCGGTTCAAGCGGCTTATCAGATCAAAGCTCAGTTGCTGTTCTGCCGCGGTCACGTTCTGTTGCGGGCGGGCGTAGTCGAGTGGGTTTTTCGGGTCGATCTTCAACGTGACGGCGTCGTAGGCGGGTCCCAGGTAGTGTCCGTCGCGGAGGTCAAAGAAGCGCGGGCCCATACTGATGAACTGGGGCAGGTTTTCATTGAGCGTTCCCAGGCCGTAATTGATCCAGGCGCCGATCGTGGGCACTCGCGGATCCAGCATGTGCCGCCCCGAATGGAACTGCACTTGCGCGCCGTGGTTGTCGTCGGTGGTCCACATGGAACGTATGACGGCAATGTCGTCGATACGCTCGCCAATATGCGGAAACCAGTCGCTCACTTCAATCCCGCTTTGCCCGCGCTGTCGGTGACCGACTTGCAGCGGGTAGAGCTTATTGCGCTGCTGGCCATTGGCGTCATTCACGACGACCACGCGCACGCGTTTGAGTTTCTCCGGATCTTGGACTCCGGCAAAGGGTGTTTCCGCAATCGACTTGCCGGCATACTTGTTCAGCGCGGGCTTCGGATCGAAACTTTCCAGATGGCTGACACCGCCGCGCATGAACAGCCAGATGACGCTCTTGGCGCGCGGTGCAAAGTGAGGTTGGCCGCGGGGAACCCTTTCGTCCGCCGCCTTCGCGGCGTCGTCTGAAAGCAGGGACGCGAGAGCCAGTCCCCCCAGTCCCCAGGCGGTTTGAGTGAAAAAGCGACGGCGGTCCAGATCGTTCATCGTCTTATCGAATGCAAAGGAACTATCGTATGGAAATAAAATCGCTGTGGTTCAGCAAGGCGTGTACGAGCCTCGCGCGGGTACGCGACGTGCGGTCACTTGCCGCGGCGGACGGCTGCAATTCCGCCATTACCTGACAGAATCGCCGGCAATTCCGCATTTCCGCCTCGTCAGGCTGCCGTGCCAGCAGTGCAAAGAAGGTCGTTTCGATAAACGTGTCGATATCCATTTGCGGGTCTTCGCGCACCAGCTGACGCGCGATGCGTTCGGACATCTCCAGTGACAATTCGCTGTTGGCGAGTGCCAGAGCCTGTTGCGGCACAATGCTTTCACTGCGGCGGTAGCATTGCAAATGGTCTGCGTCGTCAAACATCGCCAGGAACAGGTCCTGGTCGTCGCGGGAATGCTTGAAGTAGATACTGCGGCGGCGGCTACTCGTGCCGGGCGCCACGGACGGGCCGCCGCGGGTGGTATCCAGCGCGGCGGCCAGATGCAGCAGGCTGTCGCGGACCACTTCCGACTCCATGCGTCGTGTGTTCATGCGCCAGTAGTAGCGATTCGTCGGGTCGGCGGCAAGGTTCTCCGCCGCGGCGTCGATGGTGGTGGTGCTGAGCTGGTAGGCTTGGGACGTCACCATCAGGCGATGCAGTTTTCGGAAGCTCCAACCCGATTCCATGAACTCGGCCGCCAGATAGTCCAGCAGTTCGGCCTGTTCGGGCCGCGCGGTTCGCAGCCCGAAATCAAAAACGGATTCGACCAGTGGTTCCCCGAAGTGCCGCAGCCAGACATGAGTCACCGCCACGCGCGCGGTCAACGGATTCCTGGAATCCGTAATCCAGCGAGCCAGCGCGAGTCGTCGCCCGGAACTTTGTTGAGGGTAGGTCGGACCGTAGGTAGACTCGTTGTGTTCCGGCGTTTCCAGGGCCTTGCGCGACGCGCGGAAAGGAGTGTACTCGGCCTTCCCGGATGCGACTTGCTTGAGCAGTGCCGCGGCTTTCTGTCGCTTCGCTTGCGCCGCCTTGCGTTTTCCTTCATCACCGATACCGAGCAGTTGTTCGTATTCGGCAGCGGCTTGCAAACTGGCCGCCTCGCGTTGCGCCGCCTGGAGAACCGCCGCCGAAACCTCCGCCTCGTCGTGGTTGCCGGCGTAGCGCAAATCCTCGGCCGCGATGATGGCTTCCAGCGCGGCAAATCGTGCCTGAGCGGCGCGAAGCCTGGCCGCGGCGATTTCGACGGCATTCTCCGGCAGGGCCGACGCCGCCACCGCAGACGGTTCGACAAGCACCGTATCCGCCCCCAAGCGGCGCAGGGTCAACGAGTCAAAGGCAACGGTGGCGTCGAATCCGGACAGACTGAGATGTCCGTTCGGCCGGCGATCGGGCAAAACAAAAGCCAGCAACAAATCCTTGTCCAGCCACACGTTGACAAGCCGGTCGCGCACGGCAAATCGTATTTCATAGGCCTTTCCCACTTCGATCGGCCGCGCCACGGTGCCGTCCGCCGGATAGACCTGTTTGCCATCTCGCGTGTAAGCGATCTGCACCTTCGGTCCGGGCGCGTGGGCACTGGTATAGACGAAGTTGTCGTAATCCGCGTTGTCGGTCTGGTCGAAACGAAAGGTAACCGACTTGTAGGTCGCGCCCCCGGTGGTCGTAAAGCGGCAGGTGAGTTCAAAATTACGCGGATGTGGCTGACGGAGTCTGGCGAAGTGACGTTCGCGCGTGGACATCGTCTGAAGCAAACAGCCGTCTTGATAGCGCCAGCCCTCGCCCACCAGTTCCCACCGTTCTGGATTGGCCCGCGAAAAATCATCTTCGACCAGGGTCAGCGATTCCGCTGCGGCAGTTGCACCTGGAACCACCTCGTCAGCCGCCTTCTTCGCGATGTGCTGGCGAGCGGACAATAACGCCTTTTCGGCAGCAGCGATGTCCCGTTGTGCGGCGGCGAGCCGATCTTCCTGGACGTACTCGCGCGTATCGGGCGCAAACGACCAGGGCGACAGGGAAACGGGTTCGATTTCAGCAGCAAACGACGACAGGAACGCGGGAACTCCGGGAGCCATCTCCCGTTGCTTGTCGGGTTTCGCCGGATCCCCTTTCACGTGCAGGTATGTCTTCAAGTCCAAGTGATCGTCGAACACGCGCGGCAACCCGTCTTGCTCGAAGTCCGTCACGCCCGGCAGCGGATCCAAACGCACCTGGTGCGGTTCGAACAGCGCGCGGAAGCGATAGTAGTCGGCCTGCGTGATCGGGTCGTACTTATGATCGTGGCACTTCGCGCAGTTCAGCGTCAGTCCCAGGAACGCCTTGCTCGTGTGTTCGATCGTGCTGTCCAACCAGGTTGTGCGGTTGAAGAGATAATAGTTCCGCGCCAGAAAACCGGTGGCTCGAAGCACATCCAGGTCTTGCGGCGCTACTTCATCGCCGGCCAGCATTTCGACGATCATGCGGTCGTAACCTTTGTCTTCGTTCAAGGACTCCACGATCCAATCTCGCCAATGCCACAGGTGTTTCTGGCTGTAGCGCAGCTGCGCGCCGAGTCCATACCAATCGCTGTAGCGCCAGACGTCCATCCAATGCCTTCCCCAGCGTTCGCCGTGCTGCGGGCTGTTCAGCAGTTCGTCCACGATCACTTCCCAGGGCCGGTCGTCCTGAAGTTGCTCGCTAGCGGGCGGCAATCCAATCAGGTCCAAGTACAATCTGCGAAGTGCCAGCGGGCGCGGGGCGCGTGGTTGCACGGTCAGTCCCAGCTTTCGGCGTTTGGCTTCCAGGAACAGGTCGATTGGATTGCTGTCGGCCGCGCGCTCCCTGCCGTTCTGGCCGACAGGCAGCGCGGGGCGAACGATTTCCCGGAACGCCCAGTGCTGCTCGGGCGCCTCGGGGACCGCTTCCTCGGGCGCGTGTGCCCCTGCATCGATCCAGCTGCGCAGCAAAGCGAGTTCTTCGGGCCGCAGGGCAGCACCCGCAGCGGCGGGCGGCATTCGTTCTTCTTCGTCCGCAGTCACACGCTGGAAGAGCAGGCTGCGCGCGGCGGCACCCGGCACAATCACGGCACCATCGCCGCCCTGCATCATGAGTGCCCTGGTTTCGAGCCGTAAATCGGCCTCCTGCTTCAGCACTCCATGGCAGGAATAACACTTCGCGGATAGCAGCGGCTTGATGTCGGTGAGGTAATCGACGGCGAGCGCTGGGACGGCGGACGTGGCGGAGAAGGCTGCGAGCCACAGGCCGAGGGTTGACCATATCCGAGACAGACTGCCGTTCGACGCGATCATCACGAACGTTGCTCCATCATGGCAGGTAGCCGCGCACCCAACCTCGGGAACCTTGCGGCGGAATGCGATCGGCCGTATCGGAGCCGTCTGCCAGCGTGAAAGAGACGGCCAGGGGAAACTTGCCTGCCGGGGCGCCGCCGGTGAACGGACCGTGTCCCCAGTAGCTTCCCCACGCCACGCAGTCGAAACGCGTGACTTTCCCGTTCTTTGACTCCACTTCGCCGAGCAACTGGGCTCGGTAACCACGCCGGCCGTTGGCCGTTTCCAGATGCACGCTGCCGCGAAGCTGTCCGCCTGCCAGCATGAGTTCCGCCTGGCGAACCTCGGCTGGTTCCCACATGGGCGCTTCGCCCCGCGTGTTGTCGACTAAATGGAATCTGGCCAGGCGCTGCGCCAGCGACGACGTTACCTGGCCGTTGGCGAGCGCCGTGTGCTCGCGCGACGAAACCCACATGTTGTCGCGGGACAGCGCGGACTGAAAGATCTGCCGCCACGGATCGGTCGGCGGTTCGTAGCCGTCCAGAACCTTCGCGCGGACTCGCAAGACCAGGCCGCCAGCGGGCGGCAGGGGATTGTATCGTTCGTCGACCCGCTGGCGGGAAATTCCCGATACCTTTGGCGGCTGAAAGCCGGTCAGGATCTCGTTCATCACGCGACCGATTCGTTCAGGCCCGCGATTATTGTTGTAGGCGAGCAGCTTGCCGTCGGCGGCCGCGATGTAAAATCCCTGGGTCGTGTTGCGAAAACCTTCCGACGCGCGAGGACCTTGCCCCGCGATCCGCCGATAGAATTCGCCTTCCGTATCCTTCTGGCGGCGCTGGTAGGCCTGGTCGAGAGCGACGGGGATAAAGCGAGTCTGCAAAAGCTTGATGATTTCCGGATCGGCAAACGTCGACTCACGGTCGAGCACGCCGTTGTTTCACGTGCAGCCGAGTGGATGGCCGTCCATCGCCCAGATGAAGATCGGTTTCCCTTCTGTCGCAGCGGCTTGCTGCGCGTCCAGCAAACTGATTTTCCAAGGAATCGTCCGCCAGGGCGCGTCGGCGGGAGGCGTGAGTTCCTCCAGCAGCTGCCGGTACCGGGCAACGGTGAATTCGTCCGCGTGAAGCTTCACGCCACCAAGCGCCAACTGCAAGAACACAGCGCCGCATATCCACACGTGCAATCTCATTGCCTTACCCCTCGGATGACGACAACAGTTCGTCTGCCACGTTCGAAACAAGATCAGCGAAGCATGCCTCAGGGAAGCATGCCTCAGGCTCGATTCTTGGCATGCCGGTCTTGGCATGCCGGTCTTGGCATGCCGGAACCGCGCTCTGCATTGTACTCTTCGCCGGATCCGATCGCCACCTGCACGCAGGACCTCAAATCACAGGAACCGTTGACCAAGACGCTTCCACAGTGCCCCGTGACGCGAGCTAATCGGACAGCGCCAACTTTGCGGCAATTCAAGAGCATACAAGCACGCAGCGCCAGCAAGCGTACTCGGACGTAAGTGACTCAATCGCTTGCGCTTCGAGCTTATATGACGACGAAACACGGCGCAGTCGGGCTAGGCCAGGCCGCCGCAAGCTTCAAACAGAAGCAGCGCCTGGCGGAGCATGGTGATTTCATGCACGCGCAGGATTTGAATGCCCTGGCGTGCCAGCGGCAGCGACGCGCCGATCGTACCGGCCGTGCGATCGACCTGCTTGTCGCCGAGTACGTGCGCGATGAAGCCTTTTCGCGAATGGCCGACCAGCAGCGGGCACTCCAGGTCGTGAAACGTGCCGCAGCGGGCCATTAAAGTAAAGTTGTGCTGGTGCGACTTTCCGAAACCGATGCCGGGATCCAGACAGATCCTGGCGGATTCCACACCGGCTGCGATCAGGGCATCGCGACGTTGCGCCAGATACTGGTGAATGTCGGCCACCACATCATCGTAACGGGGATCGTCCTGCATGGTTTGCGGAGTACCTTGCATGTGCATCGCACAAACGCCGGCCTGGTACCTGGTCGCCATGCTCACCATGCGATCATCTCCGGTGAGTCCCGTGACGTCGTTGATGATTTCCGCGCCCGCTTCCAGCGCGGCTTGTGCCACGGCGGCCTTCGACGTATCGATCGAGAGGGGAACGTTGGTTTGACGCGCGAGTTCCCGAATCACCGGTTCCACTCGCCGCAGTTCTTCGTCCAGGTCGACCGGAGTCGCATAGGGCCGCGTACTCTCGCCGCCGACATCCAGGATGTCGGCGCCGGCAGCGACCAGCGCCAAGCCTTGTTCGACAGCGCGCGCCGGATCATGGAACTGCCCGCCGTCCGAAAAGCTATCGGGCGTGACGTTGACAATCCCCATCAGCAGCGGCAGGGTGCCGAATTCGAGTCGCCTTGTCCGCAATTGCCAGGATTTGGCGCGCCGCGGGAAACGTTCGTCAAGCAGTGCGGGCACGTCAGGCAGCCTCGGAATTGGTCGGTCTGACTCCCATGACCTTGGCGCCAATGATCGCCACCACCGCTCCGAGGAAGCTCAACAGCGCTCCCATCTTCACCGAATCCTGGATGGGACCAGGCGTCTTGAAGGCGGCGGTCGAAACGAACAGCGCCACGGTGAAACCGATGGACGCGATCATGCCCAGCGTCACGATGTGCCGGTAGCTCATGCCTTGCGGGATTTCCAGCCGGAAGACCTTCTCGGCAAGGAGCGTAAACAAGGCGATGCCAAGGGGCTTGCCGAGCAGCAACCCGGCCAGCACCAGCCACGTCCCCGTACCGGCCGAACTCAACACCACGCCGGCGTTCGCCAGCCCGAATAATCCCAGGATGATTTCGACGGGGTTCTTCCACCAGTGTTCAAAGGCATTCAACGTGTCGTCACGATTCAGTTCCTCCCGCGCGAACACACCCAGGTCCGTATGGGCATGCGGCATGCACGGGATGATCGGAACCAGACCCAACGCTGGATGAATGCCCGCCAGGTCGAACGAAATCCAGCTCATCACCCCCGGAATCAGCAGGTACCACCAGAAGTTCTGGAAACGGAACTTGCGGAACAGGAAACCGATCCCAATGGCCGCCGCGGCAAGCAGCAGCCAGACGAGTTCCAGTTCCTTGCTGGGATAGGCCACGGCCAGGATCACCAGACCCGCCGCGTCATCGGCAATGGCCAACAACAGGAGGAAGGCGATTGCCGGATGTCCGGAACCAAACAGCACGCGTGCGACCAGATAGCTAAAGGCAATATCGGTGGCGCAGGGAATGGCCCAGCCGGGCATTAACGGGCGATTTCCCTCCGCATTCGCTGCCGTAAACAGGAATACGCCGGCGACGTAGATCCCCGCGGGCCCCACGATTCCACCCAACGTCGCCATTAACGGGGTCGCGGCTTTGCGGGGATTCGAAAGCGCGCCGCCAGGTAGCATCGACTCCCACACTTCCTTCCCGGCGATGGCAAAGAACAGGGCCATGAAGATGTCGTTGATCAAGAAGTGGACATTAATTCCATGTCGGTGTCCGTGCTCGTCCGGCCGATTGATCACGCGATCGAACACCGTGGCCAGAATACCCATCTTCGGCGTGCTAACGGCGTGGCCGTCGCCGTCACCTTCATCATGTTCGCTGGCGTGAGCCGTACCGTCGTCGCCGTTTTCTTCGTCTTCGTGTTCTTCGTGATCGCCGCCGAACAATCGCAGATGCACGAAACGATTGTAGCTGCCATGCGCCTTGACGTACCACGTATACTCGCCGTCCGCAACGACGTTGCCATCTTCGTCCTTGCGATCCCACGTTTCGTGGTGCACACCCGCTTCGCGTTCGTCATAATGGACCAGTTCGCGAACCTGCTTGCCCTTGCTGTCCCGGATGGCAATCGTGATTTTCGCTGCCTCTTTCAACCGGAACTCAAGATCGTAGTGATCCGTACCGGCCGTGACGGTCAGGGCCGTGTCTTTCTTCACTTTGCGATCGGCGGCGACGTTGGCCCAAACCAGCGCGATCACCGTTCCGGCGATCAAGAACCCGGAATACTCGAAAAGAATGCGCAAGGACGCCGGTTTTTTTTTTTTTTCGTGTTCTATTAGCGCTATGGAAAACTGGCATGTGTCTCGGACAATGTCGTGGTTTCACTGAGAGGCAGCCAAGCTCAC
>CALBSZ010000153.1 GCA_937967665.1 uncultured Planctomycetaceae bacterium | reverse complement strand
GGGAGATCGCTATGTCCGTTTCCTGCTCGAAGAAATCATTCCCGAAGTCCGCCAGCGCTACACGATCGCCGACGATCCCGCCCTGCACGCCATTGGCGGTTCCAGCTCGGGTGCCATCTGTGCGTTCACCGCGGCCTGGGAGCGAACAGACTATTTCCACAAGGTGTATTCCAACGTGGGCAGCTTTACCAATCTGCGCGGAGGCAATGTTTATCCATCTCTGATTCGCAAGACGGAACCCAAGCCCATTCGCGTCTACCTGGCCGACACCAGTGGAGACGTCGACAACGCTTTCGGCAGCTGGCCCTGGTCCAACCAGCTCATGGCATCCGCGTTGAAATACATGGGCTACGATACACGTTTCGATTGGGCCGAAGGATACGCGCACAATGCGGATTTTGGCAGCGCCAGATTCCCCGAAGCCATGAAGTGGCTGTGGCGGAAGGAAGTTACCAAGCCAGCGATCGATACGAGCGGGGATCTGGGCGGAGACCTGACACTGCTGAACCTGTTGATTCCGGGGGAATCCTGGGAACGGGTTGCCGACAACCTCGGTTTCGCCGACGGCCTCTGCGCCGACCAGGATGGTAACCTCTATTTTTGTGACATGAAGGCGGCTGCGATCTATCGCATCAGCGCGGCCGATGGTTCACGAACGGAAGTCGCTAAGGAAGCGGTGAGCGGGCTCGAATTCAGCCCGGACGGTTCGCTGCTCTACGGCTGCCAGCGTTCGAAAGGCCGCGGTTCGAAAGGCCGCGTAATCTCGATCGATATCAAGAGCGGCGAAGTGCGGACGGTGGCCACTGGCGTCAAACCCAACGACCTGGCCGTCACGCGTGACGGCTTCATCCTGATTACGGAAACCGGAATCAGCCAGGTAACACGCATCGATCCGCGCACCGGTGCAACGGCGCCGGCTGATACGGGCATTAGCAAACCCAACGGCATCGCCCTTTCCAATGACGGAGGCACGCTGGCGGTTTCCGATTACGGCGGGCAATATACCTGGACATTCCGCGTGAACAGCGGAGCTGTCCTGGATGCCAAGATGCCGACGCTGCCGATGCGGCGTCGTATCGATCCCGCGGGCGATTTCCGATTTAACGCGCCGCCGCCTTACGTTTCCACTTCCCGCGGGGATGGCATGGCCGTCGACAAGCGAGGGCGCTACTACGTCACCAGCGATCTGGGCGTCCAGATTTTCGACCCCACCGGCCGTCCGTGTGGAGTCCTGCCGAAAGTCGACGCGGATCAGCCGCTGACTTCCTGCATTCTGGCCGGCAGCGACCACAGCACGCTGTACATCGCGCACGGCAAAAGAATCTATCGACGCCCATTGACGGTCGAAAAACCGAAACGCTAGTTCGACACCCGCCCCTCTTTGCGAAAATCCGCGGTACTACAAGCACGCGGCGCAAGCAAGTGTATCCTTTGCGAAAATCCGCGGTACTACAAGCACGCGGCGCAAGCAAGTGTATCCGGACGACGCCACTCTTTAGATGCGATGGCAGGGGATTCATGTTAGACTGTCTGTCGCCTACTTTATTTCAAAACGATTTTGGGGGGCGAGGACGCGTCGTTTCCCAACATCCTTTCCATGGAATCACATTAATGCAATTGCGACTGTTGTTGACGACTCTTGTCGTGAGCCAGTTATTCAGCTGGCAAGGGCATGCCAAAGAGTGGCAGGTGGACAAGCGGCCGAACGTTGTTCTCGTGATGGCGGATGATCAGGGCTGGGGCGACGTGGGCTACAATGGGCATCCTTTTGTCCAGACTCCGGCACAAGACGCCATGGCCGCGGAAGGCTTTGTGTTTGATCGCTTTTATGCCGGCGCGCCCGTCTGTTCCCCGACGCGTGCCAGTGTCATGACAGGCCGCTCGCCGGTGCGAACCAAAGTGACCAACCATGGCCGTTATATGCGGCCCCACGAACAGACGATTGCCGAAACACTCCGGGATGCCGGCTATGTCACCGGCATCTTCGGCAAGGTCCATCTGGGATCGGGACAGCCGGATTCGCCGTGTAACCCAAGCGGCATGGGCTTTGACGAATGGGCCATCGGACTCAATTTCTTCGACAACAACCCGTTCCTGAGCCACAACGGCACGGTGCGACAGCATCAAGGCAAGGGCTCCGTCGTCACCATGGACGAAGCGATTGCCTTCCTGCGCAAACACAAGGATGGGGACCGTCCGTTGTTCACCGTGATCTGGTTTCCGTCGCCGCACGATCCGCACGCGGAGTCGCCGGACGGCCCCGTGTTATACGACGGCAAACCGCGAGCCGGCTACTATCGCGAGATCACGCTGCTGGATCAACAACTGGGGCGATTGCGCCGCGAACTCCGGGAGATGCAGCTGGCTGAGAATACGATTCTTTGGTATTGCAGCGACAATGGTGGCCTCAATCCAGAGACGTCCGGGGGGCGGGCCAGGAAGGGCTCGGTCTACGAAGGGGGACTGCGCGTTCCCGGGATTGTGGTTTGGCCCGCTCAGGGTCTCCAGGGGCGCACCTCAGTGCCGGTATCGACGATGGACCTGTATCCGACCCTGATGGCGATGACCGGCGTGAAGCTGAAAGCGCCACACCCGCTGGACGGTGTCGACGTCAGCGACGTGATCGCGGGCGAGGCGACGGCGCGCGGCAGGCCCATCGGCTTCTGGCACCATTTTCAGAACGGCCAAGGCACTTGGAGCGATCGCATCTTAAAGGCGATCATGCTCAAGCAGGAAGCCGACGCACCGCCTCCCCACGATCCCGCGCGGATGCGCAAGGACGTTGACGACTTCCCGCAGTTCTCGGAAGACTTCGCGAAAGGGCACGCTGCCTGGCTCGATTGGCCATGGAAGCTGCACCGCATCAACGGCAGCACCTATGAACTCTACAACCTGGCCAGCGATCCCGGCGAGACCACCGATTGCGCCAAGAATCCCGAGCACAAGGAAACGTTCGAGCAGATGCAAGACGAGTTGACCGCTTGGATGACCTCGGTCATCCACAGCATTAACGGCGACGACTACGCCAGTCGGTAAAGCAGTTTGCGCACGCGGCTCCCATTTCGTCTCCCGCCGCGGCAAACGCCATCTAGCTCCATGGACATGGATGCCGTTCAAGTCCCAATGTCAGCTTGGCTGCACCGCGGGCTACGTTTCTTGCCACAAAGCCGGAAGCAACTATCGTTCCGCCAAATGCTTGCGAAAATTTGCAGGCAGACGTGCGTTTGCCGCCAGGTACATTTCAAGCTCCCAGGAACGTCCCGTTTGGCACGCAACATGCAGAAATGTGAGGTGTGTGCCGTCTTTGCGAATCTTGTCGCGGGACGGATTTCCTGTTTAGCATCCGCAAAATAGAGGAGACATGCCATGGTGAGTTTTGCCATTGTGGAACTCGATGATGGATTGACAGTCGTACCCGTTCAGGCGGATCAAACTCCCGAAGATGCCGCGACGGCCAATGCTGGAATCCTGGTTGACGAGGGTCCGTACGCGACATACGAGGACGCTTGCGAAGCGTTGTATGCCCTGGATGCGGCCGACGAAGACGAATGAGATGGGGACTTGCGGGTTCCATCGATGGCGCGGTTGCCGGACAGCAATTTCCGCCAGTCGGCCCGTTCGCACGACGCACGGTGAAAATCCTCATAGGGTAGTCATCTACGAGCAGCGACGACGTGTTCGGTAGTGTCTGTAATTCACGCTCATCGTGCGCGACGCTCACTGAGCGGGCTTCAAACTAATCGACCACCAGCACTTTGGCGCCGCGGTTTTGGCCATCGTGCAGTTCGACCAGGGCGCGATTGGCGTCTTCCAGGCGATAGGTTTCCACGGTGGGCGTGATCGGAACGCGGGCAGCCAGCGGCAGGAACTCGCGGATGTCGTACTGCGTGATGTTCGCAACCGATTTGATCTCGCGTTCCAGCCAGAGATCTTCGTGATAACTCAGCAAACGCAGATAGTCTTTGTCCGCGTCCTGCTTGCGGATGGCATTGATGACCAGGCGTCCGCCGGGTGCCAGGTTCTTGAGCGCCTCGACAACCGGCGTCCAGGCGGGGGTAGTGTCAATGATGGCACGCAGTTTTTGTGGAGCGCGATCGGTCGTAGCGCCGGCCCAGACGGCGCCCAATTGGCGCGCGAACGTACGTGACGATTCGTCCCGCGCGAACACGTACACTTCGCTGTTTGGGAACATGCAGTGGGCGAGTTGGATGACGATGTGCGCGGAGGCGCCGAAGCCGGTCAATCCCAGCGGCTGACCGTCGAGGAGATTGGTCAATTTTAACGCGCGGTAACCGATCGCTCCGGCACAGAGTAATGGAGCCGCCTGTTCGTCAGTCAGCGGCTCGGGAATGGTGGCGCGGAACTGGGGGCGGATATTCTCGTCTCGGTCGCCTGTGGACGAATGAATCCAGCCGACGCCCACGCGATCTCCCTCCTGGAAATTTGTCGCGTTCCGTCCCCGTTCCACAACGCGTCCGACAACTTGATGCCCCGGAATGATTGGCAGCATAGACGGCACGACCCTCCCCTCGATCTCGTCCAACTCCGTATGGCAAACCCCACAGGTACCGACCCGCAGCAGCACTGCTCCGTCTGCCGGTTCAGGTTTGGGAACCTCGTCCAGTTCAAGCGGAGTGGCAGTGTCTTCGAATGACACCACGCGTCGCAACAACATGGCTTTCATGGCGAAAATTCCTGAAGTCGGCACGACCGCCGTCCCCTTTACGCGTCGCATCATTACAGCGCGTTTCGCGTAAGTGTAGCGGTTTTTTCGCCGATTGACACGGTATTTTACAGCGCCGCAGACGCTACACGCCGGTGCGACTCGCACTAGACCGAGCAACCGGGCTCTGGGGAGTTTCGCATATCCGTGACGCCACGCTCGACCTTGTTCAGGCTGCGTAGATTTCGTGACCGGAAGAGTCGTGGAAAACACTTCTTGCGTTTCTGCGACTAGTTGTATTGGTGGAAATGTATGCTAAGTTCGGACCACTGACGTGTAGCACCTTTGAGTGATAGATGCCCTTTAATTCGAGAGGGAGCGTGCGAGCCCAGCACAAGCCAGACGGGAAATTGACGCATAACAGAACCCAGGTTGGACGCAATATGTCCATGCTGGCTGCTAGGATCCTGCCCACGTACCTGTTCCGTAACATACAACCGCAGAGATGGCTCGTGATGACACGTATGACGTACACCCCCAAACGCTCATGACGCGTGAATAGGTTCAACAAAGTTGCCCGCAAAGGAGTTTTTCTGAAGTTTTCCAGTCTCCT
>CALBSZ010000152.1 GCA_937967665.1 uncultured Planctomycetaceae bacterium | reverse complement strand
ACTTGCGTTGCAGGGCATACTTCGACGTTTACTTTGTCGCTGGAGGAACCATGCAACTACACCGACCCATTGTCGTACTGATCGTCACAACGTTGATGCTAACGATGGCCGGATGTGAAGAGGAGGAACGACTGGCCGAAATGGCCGAGAGGCATTTGGAACGGCAAGCCGAGCAGAATCGGCAGATAGCCGATCTGCAGAAGGAAGTGGCTGAGGGGACTCGTCAGTTGGTGGAAGCCGATGCGAGAGCCCGTGAAGAAATGGTCGCTTTGCAGCGTGATCTCCAGGCGGATCAAGCCGCGATTGGACAGCAACGTGACCAACTCGAAGGCGAACGCAAGGAACTTGCTGCCAAGCGACGTTTGGATCCGCTCGTTGCAGCCGCGATCACAAATATCGGGTTGCTGGCGGTCTGCGCACTCCCTCTGATTCTCTGCTGGTACTTGCTGTATCCGCGAGTTGAGCCCGCCGATGACCAAGTCGTCGCTGAAGTCTTACTGCAAGACCTCGTATCCGATCGGCCACTTCTGTTACCTCGCATAGAGGACAGACCTGCTATCGGCAGCGCAGGTGAAGCGTCGAGCCTATCTGGACCATCGTCCGATCAACCAGCATCACCAAACGATTAACGCTTTCAATACAAGGAGAAATACCTTGAGTCACATTGTCGAAATTAAGACCGAAGTCAGGGATGCTACCGCTGTTGGTAACGCATGTGAGCGTCTTCGGTTGCCCAAGCCCGTTCAGGGCACACATCGGCTGTTTTCCACTGAAGTCAGCGGCCTCGGCATCCAGTTTCCCGGCTGGCGGTATCCGGCTGTATGCCAACTCGATACTGGCGAGATTCAGATTGATATCTACGGCGGTCGCTGGGGCGATCCATGTCACATGGATCGTTTTCTCCAAGCATACGCTATCGAGCGGGCCAAAATGGAAGCCCGTCGCAAGGGCCATACCGTCACCGAACAATCGCTCGCCGACGGTTCCGTAAAACTGACGGTCACTGTTGGAGGTGCCGCCTGATGAAAATTATTGAGATCAATGTTTCGCCCAAGGGCGAGGCGACCGTCCAGACCAAAGGCTTTGCCGGTAGCCAGTGCCGTCAGGCCAGTGAGTTCATCGAGAAAGCCCTGGGGCGACGTACTGGCGAACAGGTGACGGCCGAGTTTCACCAGCAAGTCACGGATCACCAGACGAATCACCAGGCAAACTGAGCCGTTCAAATCGTCCAAATTCCATGCACATCCACACTGGGAGAATTCACGATGGTTACCATCGCCCGACCAAAGTTCGAGCTTGGGCGTGTTGTTGCCACGCCCAAATCTCTGAGCGTATTGGAATCCTCCGGCCAGACTCCGCATGAATTGCTACGCCGCCATGTACATGGCGACTGGGGAGACTTGTCCGAAGGTGATCGAGATATCAACGAGGAAGCCCTGAGTGATGGTTCGCGAATCCTGTCCGCCTACATCACCAGCAGTGGCCAGAAACTCTGGATCATCACGGAGGCTGTGAATGATCAAGGTCAGCGAGCATCGACCACGATCCTGCTACCGGAGGAGTATTGAAGCAGCAGTTTCTGAGTCAGGCGTTGTTGCGTCTCGTATTCCAGTCGCATGAACAAACACTGAATTACCCCACAACTTCAAGGAGTTGCCTATGTCGCTTTCCCAACAGCTCGCCGAGTTTGTATCGGCCTGTTTTACGGGCTTGTGGATTCAATCCCACGAGCACGAGGACGCCCTCACAGAGATCGCCCAATTGTGCCGCAATGAGAATTGGCGGCTGAGTACTTGGGATATCGTTCAGGGTTTGCAGATTTCCGGGTCTGGCCACGATGCCAGCGCCAATTCGCAAGCTGCCGATCCCTTGGCTGCGATCCAGTCCATCAATAGTCTGGCCTCCGCGGATAGTTCTGCAATCCTCGTTCTGGTCAACTTCCACCCTTTCGTTAATAGTCCAGAGATTGTCCAGGCCATGGCTCAGCAGATCGCCATGGGCAAGCAGAACCGCACATTCATTGCGGTGCTTTCGTCGATCGTAAAGGTGCCAACGGAACTGGAAAAACAGATCGTGGTACTTGAGCATGAATTGCCCAGCCGCAATCAATTGGAAGGCATGGCGCGGAGTCTTGCGACGGAGCAAGACGAGCTTCCCGAGGGCGACGAATTGAATACGGTTCTGGATGCGGCGTCTGGCTTGACGCGACACGAGGCCGAGGCCGCGTTTAGCTTGAGTCTCGTTCGCGAGGGGGCGATCCGTCCCCAGTCTATCTGGGAACTAAAGTCGCAGATGCTGAAGAAAAGCGGCTTGCTTTCGTTACACCGGGGCGGCGAAACGTTTGACCAACTTGGCGGACTCGAAAACCTGAAGGCCTTTTGCCTCCGAGCCATGCGCCGTCAGAGCAATGACAATCCGTTATGCCGGCCACGCGGCGTACTGCTGCTTTCGCCTCCAGGATGTGGCAAGAGTCAATTCGCTAAATCGCTCGGCAATGAAGTAGGGCGACCCACGTTGACCCTAGATATCGGTTCGCTTCTGGGTAGTTTGGTTGGCCAGTCGGAACAGAATATGCGACAGGCCTTGCAGATTGCCGATGCGATGGCACCGTGCGTGCTTTACTGTGACGAGCTTGAGAAGGCTCTTTCCGGTGCTGCGTCGAGTGGGCAGACCGATAGCGGCATATCTTCCCGACTATTTGGGCATCTGCTTTCGTGGCTAAATGACCATACGACGGACGTATTCTTCGTGGGTACGTGCAACGACATCAGTCGGCTACCGCCCGAGTTTGTACGTAGCGAGCGGTTCGATGGCGTGTTCTTCATCGACTTGCCGAGTGCTGACCAGCGGAATCGGATCTGGGAGATCTACATTGATCTCTTTTCGTTGAATTCCGATCAGTCACGGCCCAATGATGACGACTGGAGCGGCGCGGAGATTCGGGCCTGTTGCCGATTAGCAGCACTGCTCGATGTGCCCTTGGTACAAGCTGGCAGCAATGTTGTGCCCATCGCCGTCACGGCAGCAGAATCCGTCGGGCGTCTGCGGACTTGGGCCAGTGGCCGGAGCTTGGATGCTGACCGACCAGGTATCTACAGCACCGGTCGCGCCGGTCCTAAACGAAGACGCAAACTCGAAACCAGTCCGTCAGCAAACTATCGTTCCGTCATCGAACTGGCTTATTCACCGTAAACGCCGCTCCGCCAAGTTGTGGCCTGGGCGGCGTTTTGTTCGTCCACACATTTCCAAACTGAATCGAGGAAAATTATGACTGCAACGACAATCCACGAGGCAGCGTCTCGACCCGAGTCTCTGCGAAGGTGCTGGGCACGGTAGGTCGCGATGCCGTCCGCGGCATGGAGCAAGCCGTTGAAGACCAGGATCGCGGAGAGCAACACGCCGCGAAACAGTTTGTGGATCACGCTCGGCACTACATGGATCTGCTTCGTCAGCATATCGAGAAGGAAGATCACTGCCTGTTTGCCATGGCCGACCAGGTCGTTTCGCAGGAAGATCAGGCGGAATTGCTTCAGCGTTTCGAGCAGGCGGAAAAGGATACAATCGGCGAGGAAGACAAGCAGGGCTATCTGCAACTGGCCCAGCAGCTCGCGGATCGTTACGGAATCGACGGGGCTGCTGCGACTACATCCGGCACACACGCTCACACTTGCGGAGCGTCGTCCTGTGAAGCCACATGATGTCGCTCGGCCATCGGCCACTGATACCGCCAGCCTGGCGGCGCAGAAGCGGCAACTGCGCGCCGCAATGCGCCAGATTGGCACGCCGGTCGAGAAATGCCAAGAATGCAGCCGGCGGATTCGCGAGCGGCTGACAGTGCTGCCAGAAGTGCTTTCGGCGCGAACCATATGCGTCTATGTCTCAACGCCGGACGAGGTTGAGACTCACACGCTGATCGACTGGGCCAAGCGGCGGAGAAAACGGGTCGTAGTCCCTTGTTGCCGAGACAATGAGCTTCATCTTTTCGAGCTGCGCTCGATGTTGGAACTGGCGCCCAGGACGTTGGGGATTCTCGAGCCGCGTGAGGAACTGCGTGACGTTGCCGATCGCTGGATAACAGCGGACCAAGTCGAAGTGTTTCTCGTGCCGGGAGTTGCCTTTGATCGCAACGGCGGTCGCCTGGGACACGGCAAGGGCTACTACGACAGATTACTTGCGCGTGCCGCACCGGCAACGCCAAAGTTCGCATTGGCCTTCCCTTGGCAACTTGTCGATGAGATTCCCATGGGCCCAAGTGATATCAGGATGGACACCGTGATCAGCGAGTAAGCCCGTTTGGTCGCGGATTGAGCACCGCGCCTGTAGTGCCCCTCAGCGACTTGCAATGACAGCCTCCTGATCGAGAAGACACATGAAAGCCCAGAGATGCTCTTTCTGGGTACTCCTGCAGTTCTCATGGCATCGTGAAGGGTGAACACGCGATCCGGGTTGAGCTACTCTACCTTCGCGTGTAGCTATATCTTCACATCGCAAAGTTACAGATCGCTCCCTCGTTCATCAGTGCTCAGGACGCTATCCTCGCCAATTTTCATTCAAGTCACAGTGTGCCGTTGCCGATGAGCGTACAGAGGAACGCAGGGGGGCGTTCTCTCTTCGAATTGGCAACTGCCGGAAATGTCGCATCCTCTCCGTTTCCCCTTCCCGTTGCGGTGGTTAATCGCTTTACTGCTAGCGTCGAGCGTTTGCCGCGGGCAGACTCTCCCAAGTTGGGGATCGCAGACGGGAATCGAAGTCTGTTTGAGTGATAGTTCGCCAACACCCGAGCTGCTTCCCTCCGTTGCTTTCGTTTCCCTACAAGACGATGCCGACGAGACTCTCTTGGAAGAAGAAGGGTGGGATGAAGCTCCAGCAATGCCGAGCGAGCCTATCGGGCGCGAGCCTGCGGATAATTCGCAGGTCGTGCTGCGCAACTCCGCAGTCCTGCTCGATCCGCATTCTTGGCAAGTCGAATACGGCTTTGTCTACACCTACTATGAAGCAGAATCGACGATCTTCTTGCCCGACGACTCGCTGGATACCGAGCGACTGATCGACCGCCAGTGGATCGTGCCGCTTTCGATACGTTATGGAGCTACTCCGCGGCTGCAAATCTACGCCAATGTCCCCTTTGCCGGCGCTTACACGTCGATTGAGGATTCAATATCCGACATCGAGACGTCTGTCGGCGGCGTCGGCGATATCAGCGCCGGTCTGAACTATGTTCTCCGCGACGGCCAAGACGTCGTCCCGGATGTGATTGGCTCATTCAGCTTTTCCGCACCGGTCGGGAAGCATCCCTTCGTTTCCGGGCCAGTGATTGCGGCGATTGGTTCCGGTTTCTGGAGGATCGCCGGCGATGTCACCCTGATCCGAGCTTACGATCCGATCGTGTTCTACGGAACACTTGGCTACGAACATATCTTTGGCCGTGACTTCGATGGGTTTCATTACCAACCCGGCGGAGTCGCGTTTTATTCGTTCGGTGGATCCCTTTCTATCAACAATACGGTTTCGCTGACGACGGAACTGTACGGTGCCTTTCAATGGGACGAGACGGTGGACGGCGAGCGGTTGCCGAACTCCGGGACGGAAGCCACGTCGTTGCGGATCAGCGTCATCCGTCAGATCAATCCGTGTTGCTTCATCGAGCCCTCGGTCGAATATGGGGTCACGCAGGACGCGGGTGCGTATGTCGTGGGCGTTTCGGTCGTCCGCTCGTTTTGAATGTGAGACGCAGAGCATGTCGCTTCGGCCCTTGATACCCGTCCTCCTAATCATGGCTATTGGGGGCTGCGCTTCGATCGCGGAAGTGGATTACGACATGCCGGCCACCACGTTGGTCGGTCCGAATCGATTCCGCAAACAAACCGACGACTGGCAGCTGCAACGCGAACGCAACGTGGTGATGCAGGATCTGGACTACTCGTGCGGCGCCGCGGCGTTGGCGACCTTGTTTCAGTACTATTGGCAGGACGACATCTACGAAGACGAGATCATTGTGGCGATCTTCGACATCCTGGCCGCCGAGGAAATCGCGGATCGAGAAGAAAACGGCCTGTCGATGACCGACCTGAAGAATGCTGCAACCGAATTCGATTACTTTGCCGCGATGCGGCGAGTTGAGTTGCAAGAGCTGTTCGAGTTGAAAGTCCCGGTCATCGTCCGGCTGGTAATCGATGACTATGAGCACTTCGTCGTATTTCGGGGCATCGTCGGCGATCGCGTGTTTCTGGCCGATCCCAGCCGAGGTAATGTGCGGCTGTCACTCAACGAATTCGCCAAGCAGTGGAACAACGTCCTGCTGGTGGTGGCGGATCCCAGCGGACAGATTCCGGAATCGACGCCATTGTCGGTTGATCCCGGCTGGGTGATCCAGAACGAAACATTGCGGCCGGGACGATTTCTTGTGAGGCCGCGGTGACATAGAAGATCCTTCCTCTCGTAACCCGCCGCGTAAGCAAGGGACCAATCGCTGTGGATGTCGTCCGCCGCTGACGCATTTTGAAGTTGCGCTATTATGGTAACCCGCCGCGTAAGCAAGGGAAAATCACGCTTGAGTCAGTCCCTTGCTTACGCTGCGGGCTACTATTTCCCGAGAACAACATGCATAGTGCAACATCGCGATTGACGCGTCGGGTTACCATTGACGCTGCTGTCCCGGCTCATTGCTGCGATCGTATTGCTGATTAACGGCCGTGCTTTTTCTTTTTGACTCTTTTACGCTTTTTTTGCCGTGCCTCGCGGTTTACTTTGCTTTTCTTACGTGCCGGCTTGACCGTTTTGGGCACCGAGGGCGCGGACACTTGCAGGCCGATGCCGGCCAACGTTCGCTTGCCGCGGATCTGCAGACCTTCTTCGTCGCTGACGGCTTGCAGCCACTCAGGCCCAGCAAGGAGAGCATCTTGGCGTCCATCTGCGATTTCGGCTCGGCCGTGCCGGGTTTGGTGGTCGGCTCGTCGATCCGCGATTGGATGGTTCCGAGCAAGATTCCGCCGAGCAGTGTAGGACTACTTGCCAGAACAATTTCGGATCTCGAACTGCTGTTTCCAATCATTGCCGGCCCCGATGGGATCGATCCTGCGATCGCGCCAGTGAACCTGGGAGATCCTTCAAAGGGTAAAGTAAACGGCCTCAGAATTGCCGTCTATTCAGAAAACGGATCGGCATTTCCGACTGACGACACGAAGGCAACCGTTGAGATAGCAGCCAAGGCCTTGGAAACGCTGGGCGCGATCATCACCAGCAAATGCTCAGCCCCAGCCAAACAGACGCCCAAACTCCAACGACTCGCCCTCGTCACCGGAATCAACACAACTTTCTGGTGGTGAGAACTATGCCTCATCACCGATCTCTGTAGCATCCGATGTCGCTGGGATTCACCGTTCCTAAACCAGCGCGTGCATCGGCTTTGTTACTATGTGGAGTGACGGGAACGCCCGACTTGACCGACAATAGATGGCGGAGTAGTTTCTGGCTGGAGTTGCAGTTCGCGAATGAGTTGTCGCATTAGAAATAGAATTGCCAGGGGACGGA
>CALBSZ010000151.1 GCA_937967665.1 uncultured Planctomycetaceae bacterium | reverse complement strand
GCCGGTAGGCTTTGGGCGTGAGCGTGAACAAGCCGTCGTGGACCAATGCGCAGCTGCTGACGGCGCGGGTCGCACGCAGCGACTTTTCGACCGAATCCACGCCAGACGGCGGAGATCATCGAATGGCGGCGAGACACGGCCGCCAAGTGGCACGATTCCATTGCGCAGTCCGTGGAGACCGCGGCGGTCTATTCGAAAAGAGTACCGATCACTTCGCCAGAGCAAGCGAATTCCATTGGGCAACGTTACTACGGTCCCACCCTGCTGATCACGGATGCGCAATGTTACAGTACGACCGATGTTTTTTGCGCCGGATTTCAAGGCCACAATATCGGCGAAATCCTGGGAGTCGACTCGAATAACGGCTATCAAAACGGGCAATTGTTCGCCGCTAGAAAAATGGTGTACTAACAATGGCTTCCGGGCCAATTTTTCCCGCGGCCCGATTTGATCGTCGAGCTGGCAAGGTCTCTCACGGAGGCACGGAGATCACGGAGCCGGACTGTCATCTTCCCCCCCTCCGCGATCTTTGTGCCTCCGTGAGAGACTTCTTTTGTCATGAACAGCGTGTCGATAGTTTGCGTTCGCCAACGTCGACGATGCCCGAAGCGAAGAGGAACGAACTTGACACGCTTTACCAACGTTCCCTATCAAAAAGGAGACTCGCGAGCCCCTTCTCAATAAATATCAGGCCGAGGTTTGCAGTGTCGCTTCCTGATTGTCGTGGTTGCGGATCGCGGCGCGGGTGAGATTCACGATGAGCAACGCCAGGAGGACAACGGCGGAGCCGAGGAGCACGTAAATCAGCCACGGAAAGCGTTCGGATAAGGGTTTGGGTACCGGAATGAACGACGGGTTCTGCTGCAGTTCGCCGATGGTCAAACGAGTGGGAGCGGGCGTTAAGCGGCGAGGCAGGTTGCGCGCGTAGTCGTAGCCCGTGGGGCCGGCTTCGGGGTTGCCGAAATAGAGTTGCAGCGGCTTGTCCAGCGACGCATCGTTCTTGAAGACAACCTGCCTGGCGGCCGCTTTCACGTTGATCGACTTGATTTTCAGCGGTGGATTGCGCTGATCGATTACGGTGAGTCGAAGTCGCGAGGCCTGCACTTCCGAAAAAGCAATGCGCATCGGTTTGATCTCCTCCCCGGCACGCCGCCGCCAGCTCTCGTACTCCCTGTACGCCACCTGGTAGAACGGATCTTGCAGATCGCGGCCGCCGGCTTCCAGCTCCACGTCCCGCGCGAACTCGGCGTCCTCAATCTCAACCAGAATCTCCTCGACCGGAATCGAGTCGCCGCCGAGGTCAATGATCCATTGAGACGAATCGAATTTGTTTTCGCGCACCGCCTGCCGCTCGCCAAACGTCACTTCGCGTATCACGTATTCGCCTTCGACGTCGATCTTGCGCTGCACCTTGACAGTGCCAATTTTCACGGGCTGCTTGTCCACGTTGGGGTCTTGTTGGACGCGCAACCGCAGGTAGCGAAACCGACTTGGATCGTACTGTACGGTTTTGCCATTCAATTTGCCGTCCGGAGTGTCGAAACGAACCAGCGATGATTCCGCGAGTTTGCTCCACGTGGCATTGTCGTCGCTCCCTTCGACCGTGATAGCGCGTCGAAAGTTACCGCCAGGCGTCTCAACTTCCACTTCATTGTGTTCGATGGTGTCAGCTCCCAAATCCAGCGTCAGGACGCTGGAACCGTTCGGGCCATCGGCCTGGTTAAAGGTGTCGGCGCTAAGCGATTCTGTTGTGTGTTCCTCCCGGCGGATGCGGAGCGCGTAAGGCACTTCCTTGCCGCCGTCGTCGTACAAACGCAAATCCGCCAGATCCAGACGCGCGTGCGAGAAGACGCGAGGCGCGAGGAGAAAGTCACATTGCGCGTCCGCCGCCGCGCGCGGGTCCACTTCAACAAAGTATTCCCAATGCGTGATCGATTCGTTCGTGGCTGTCGCGGGCGGAGTGGACTCTTGATCTTGCTCCTGCGCTTCGTCTTGCCCGGTAGTCGTGCCGCCAACCAGGAAGCAAGCCAGCAGCACCAAGGAAGTGATGACGCTTCCCCGGCCTGTATGATGGTTTCCTAGTCGCCAGGGGGAACGCATTCGTCCCGTGGGAACGGTTCGACGTACTCGATGAAGCGGGTGAAGGCCGGTGTTGTTATTCATGATTTGCCGCCTCCGACGGCTGAGGATCGTCGCGGAATTGCTGGTAGGCCCAACCTGCGATTCCCAGCAGGAGAGCCAGAACGAAGAACGCGATGATGCGGTAGAATTCACGCAGATTGGCCATGTCGAAAACGAAGACTTTGCCGATCGTGACAAAAAACAGAACGATTGCCAGCCAACGCAGCAGCGGCAGTCGCCGCAGGAAGCCCACGGCCAACAGTACCGAGGCGTAAATGGACCACAGGGCCGACAGGGCGACCTGTCCAAACCATCGCCAACGAGTGAATTCGTCCGCGTTGGTGCGCGCCAGGTAGTTAAAGAAGGCCATCAAGTCGGCGCTCAGGACCCAGAGTAATAGCGACAAACCGGTGACGCCGAGGACCGCGACCAGGGGGCGTTCCAATGCAGGCAGCGTGTCGCGATACCGTCGGCCGGCAATTGCAGACAAGATCACGCAGGCGGCGACGCTCAGTCCGGGCAACGCGTAGACGTTAAAGACGGGCAGGAAGTCGTCGTGTCGCGGGTGATTGATGAACACCAGGTGAAAGACGGCCATCGCGCCCAAGCAGACGGCCATGAGCCGTAATGTGCCCGTGCGAATCCGTAAGCCAAACCACCAGAGCGCGGCGGCTTCGGCCGCCCAACCCAACGCCACCCAGTCGGCGTCCGCTTGAATGGGAATGGCCAAAGCGATGAAACCCGTGGCGGCAGCCAGGGACGTGGTGAGTTGCCGCAGATCCTCAGGCCGCTTCGCCAGCATGATGCGACCGAGCAAGACGTACAACACGGCCATCGCGATTGCCAATGTCCCCATCCAGTCGCCGTAGTCGTCGTTCAACAGAATATAGGCCGCGGCGAACCAGAGGAATGCATTCAGCAGCAAGCGAACCAGATCGTCCCAATTCGCGCGGCGGGGACGCAGCACGTGGGCAAATAAGGTATGCACGATGAACAGTCCAAACGTCACCGCCTGAAAGCCCATCGCCCAGACCAGCTTCTCGTGGTGAAAGTTGTCGGTGTACCAGATCCAAAACAGGATGTGGGTACCGATCAGCGCCACGCTGCCCAGGCCTCGCCAGCGTTTCCAGAGCGCCAGCAAGACCACGCCGACGTCCAACGCTGCCAGGTAAGCGAACAACGCTTTGTATTGATCAACTTCGGAGTACATGATCAGCGGCGTAATCAATCCGCCAATCAGCGACATGTAGGCCAATGCCGGCGCATCATAAATGACTGCCAGCAGGGCCGCTTCGATAATAATGACCAGCAAGAAAAGTCCGGCCTGGTATTGGGGCAGAAGCTGGTAAAACCCGAAGGCGCTGTAGGTAGATAAGTACAGCAGCAGCACGCCTGCCGTGGTCAGCATTTGCGAGAACACTCGCCATTGTTTCCTCGCATAACGCCAGCCGGCCACGATCAATCCAACACCCGCGATCAGTCCAATCGAGATTCGACCGACAGGGCCAATCCACTGGTTCTCGAAGGCGAATTTCAGAAAGAAGCCGGTGCCGAACAAAACCAGCACCACCGCCACCCAGCCAAACGCCTTGCGGCCGATGAACAGTTCCCACTGGAACCGCTCCCGCGCGTCCGTAGGGTGTTCTGCCGGAGCCGGTTCGTCAACAACGGTCGCATCGACCGCCGCGTCGCTCGGCTCCGCAGCGGGCTCTTCCTGCCGGGAAGGCGCTGGGGCGACGGACGACAATCGAGATTCCAGGGCGTCCAGGCGTTCCCGCAGACGCTTCAACGCGCTGGAATTCATGAATGTCAGAATCAACGCGGTCGGGATGCTGACCAGCAAACCGACGACCAGAACAAACGCCAGAATCGCAAGCAGGATTTCCATATGCGGTCAATCTAAAGCGATTCATGTGCCAATTGCAATGAGCCGTTGCTGTTCGTGGGTGCGTCGGTGGAAATCGGCAGGTCCTCGACGTGCTCCGCCAGATTCAGCAAAGTCACCGCTTTGCCGATGTACCACCGTTGATCACGCATGGACATTTTTTGCTTATCCGCCAGCCAGCGGATCTCGACTGAGCGCGTCGTACGTGGGGCCTGATCGTTTGTCCAGGAAGCTGGCGTAGGTGACGACGTCGTGGATCGCGACCGTGCCCCCTGCGAAAGATTCGTGTTTGGTGATCAGCTGTCCCAGTTGCTGGCTGGATCGACCCCCCTTGCGAACTCGGCCAATCGTCAGGTGGGGCGTGTATCGGCGGGCGTCTTGCGGGTAGCCGATTTCATGGAGGGCATGGTCGATGGCTGCGTGCAAGGCGCGCATGGAATCGGTACCGGCATCGACGCCGATCCAAACGGTGCGCGGTCGTTGGACGTCCGGGAAGGCACCGCAACCGGCGATTTCGATTTCAAACGGGGCAAAGTTTTGGGCGGCTTCGGCGACAGCGCGGCAGACGGATGGTGTTTCGATATTGGGCACATCGCCGAGGAACTTCAGTGTCAAATGCAGGTTCTTGGAATCGACCCACCTGACGTTGGCATCTGCCTGTTTGAGCAGCCCAATCAGTTTGCTGGCTCGCTTCGAAACCGCTTCGGAAACGTCGACGGCAACAAAAGTACGAATGTCTTGCATAGCCGGGTGCGGATGGCTGGCTTTTCAGTCCCGCATGGAACGATCGCGTGAATGGTGGTCGTGGCCTGCAACGCAGGCTCTCGCTGAACACTCTACGCGGAATGGCGGTAATTGCAAGGAGGTGGGACGTAGGGTTGGCTTCCAGCCGACCGAGAACGCTCAATACCCTACGCGGAATGGCGATCCATGCAAGGGGGTGGGACGTAGGGTTGGCTTCCAGCCGACCGAGAACGCAGAACACTCTACGCGGAATGGCGGCAATTGCAAGGAGGTGGGACGTAGGGTTGGCTTCCAGCCGACCGACAAGCTCAATACTCTACGCGGAATGGCGATCCGTGCAAGGAGGCGGCGCAGCGCTACTGCAGATTCGGGAGCGGCAAGCTGGCGGTTTCGTCGAGTCCCTGGATGCGGTTCTGCAGCCGCACGCGATCCGGATGATCGGGCTCCAATTCCAGGACCAGCTTGTATTGCTCGATCGCGTCGTCGCGTTTGTTGGCCAGCCAGTTTCCTTCGGCCAGCAGCAGGTGCAGCCGCGCTGACAGCGGATTCTCCGTGACGGCTTTGGAGACATATTCGAGATACCGCGCCAGGTCGCCGCGCTGCTGGTGCCGGTTGGCCACGGTCACGTACGCATCGGCCAAAGTCGCTTGATAGATCTCCGGTTCGGTTTCGATCGCCTGATTCAAGCGAGCCAAGTAGTCGTCATATTGGTTCATGCCCAGGGCCGTCTGGGACCAGTTGTACCAGAACAAGCCGGCGTCTTCCTTCGTGACCTTTTCTTCGATCGCGGCATACAGCGCGGAGGCTTTGGCGTAACGCCTTGCCGCCAGCCACGTGTTGGCTTCCAGAAACTGGACCTCGAATACGTCAATGCCTTTCTGCTGGGCCTGCGTCACCTGGTAAATGGCCGAACGCGGCCCGGCCGTGTAGAAACTGTTCTCTTCGCCGGGAACCGCGGATAGCAACAGCAGGTTGTTCTTGAGCTCGCCAGGTTTCCCACCGATCACTTCCGTTTTGGTCACAACGCCCAGAAAGTTGTGCAAGTTGAAGTAGACACTGGCCAGCTTGAAATGATAGACACCGGTGGAGAGCCCCAGTTGTCCGGCCTTTTCATAGGCATCCGCTGCTTTGGCAAAACGCTTTTGCGTCAAGTAGATATTCGCCAGCTGGTAGTAGTCGTCCGAGCTGCGAGGATTCAGTTTGATCGCTTCTTCAAAGTACTCGAGGGCCGTTTCAAACTCTTCCTTTTCATAGTGCGCGACGGCCAGCAGATGAAACAGAGGATAATCGTGCTTGTACGACAGCAGCGGCGTCAGCACGCCAATCACGCGTTGTGGTTCTTTTTTGGGGGTCAGTAGGGTGGCGAGTTCGATACCGGCTTCTACATGATCGGGATTGCCGTCGACAATTTCTTCCAGGACGGCCACGGCTCGCTCGGGCTGTGCGGCATAGCGATGCGCTTTGGCCAGCAGCAGCTTATAGCTTGTCTTGGTCGGATTCGTTTTGACGGCTTCGGCCAGTTTCGTTACCGCCTCCAGGTACTTCGTTTGAAACAAGAGCTGTCGACCGTCTTGAAACAGCTGCTCGGCCAGTTTCGCTTCCGTTTCGCTGACCTGCGGCACGTTGGTGGCATCGCTGGTCACTTGGGTCTCCACGGGCGGTTGAGCGAATGCGGCCGAAGCGGCCAGGATCACGACGGCGAAGAGTGCGATTTGTTTCATGTCTGTTCTTCCGTTTGGATTCGTTTCAACTTTGGGTTTGCGTATCGTTGACAGCAACCGATCATGTGTTCAGGAAGCTACTTGCGGTACGCTTTGATCCAGTTAATTTGCTCCGCGGCGAGCTGTGCTTTGGGATGTTCCGCAAACTTCTGGCGAAAGATCTCGTAGGCGTCCATGGCGTCGTTCCATTTGCCCAATTGTTCCAGCACCTCCGCCAGAGTGAATTGGGCGTCGGCGACCCGATTGCTGCCGGGATAGGTGCGAATGAATTCACGCAACGATTCCGACGCCTCGGCATACTTCCCTTCCTCGTCGTAATACAAGGCCACGCGCCAGGCGGCGTCTTCCGCCACGGGCGTTCCCGGAAACAGCTTGACGATGTTCTGATAAGTCTGCATCGCCGCGTTGCGATCATTCAGATGCGTCTCAAACACTTCCGCGATTCGCAGCAGCGAGTCGTCGGTTTTGTCGCCCAGCGGGTAGTCTCTGGCGGCACGCATGTAAGCGGCGACCGATTCGCGATACGCTTCGTTGATGCGGTCCTGGCGATTTGCCAGTTGCAGCGCGCTCTGGGCCTCGGTCATCAATTCGGCGATTTGAGCCGTATTGCAGATGAAGTTGAGGTTATTGGCGCGGAAACGGAAGGCGTTGGTGGCTTCGTCGACGGCCAGTGCCTGAGTTTTTCCGGAGCCCTTCAACTGCACGCGGCGTGATTGTTCGAAATCCATTTGAGCCATCAGCTGGCCGTTAAAGGTTTGGTAGGCCTGTTTCTGATTCGCCACGAAGGCATCGCGCCAGGCGGTCTGTGCGGTGACGGCGGCCAGTTGTTCGGCCTGTTGTTCGTAGCTTTTGCCGACCAGGAACAAAGCATCATCCGCGTTGGGGCTGTTGGGGAAGCGAGCGGGGACTTCCAGCAACGCCTCGCGTGCCTCGTCCAAGCGGTTTAGCGATAACAGCGTCTTGCCGATTTCGATTTGCGCGTCGTCGGCCAGGTTGCTGCCTGGGAAATCGGTGACAACTTTGCGGAATTCGGAAATCGCCTTGACGGGACTTCCCAATTGCGAAGCGACGATCCGCGCGATTTGCAGCTGTGCGTCGTCTTTGTTGCGCTGTACTTGCTGGTCGTCGATCAACGTCTGGTAGCGTTCCACATTCTTCAAGATCGCCGCTCGCGACCGGGCCAGCGCGACTTGATCGTGCTCTGGGTAATCCTGCACGAAATTGTCGTAGGTGCGCCGTGCGGCCCGCCAGCGACTCAGGTTGATCTCGCAATTGGCCAGAGCCAGTTTGACGTCTGCAATGACTTCCGCGCTGGGGAATTCGTCCAGAATCCGCTGGTAGCTGGCCATCGCTTCCAGCCAGACTTCGTTGGACTGATGGATGCTGCCAATGTCGTACAGGGCCTGAGCCGCGCGGGGATCGCCGGGGAACGTATCCACAAAGCCTTCATAAACATGGATGGCTTCCAGGTAGCGCTCTTGAGCGGACAGCTGCTGCGCGATGCTGAAGATTTGAGTGCGAATGTTCTCATCGTCGCCGTTCAGGCTGAGGTATTCCTGATAGGTCTCCACGGCGCGCAGCGGGTTGGACAGGTTGGTCGCATGCAGCTCGGCGATCCGCAGGATAGCCTGTTTGGCATAATCACTGATCGGAAAACGCACGGGAATCTGGTTCAAGACATAGATGGCCTGATCCTGCTGACCCAGTGCCGAAATCTGGCTCGCGGTATTCCAGACACGGTCGGCGAAATTGACGGTTTCAGGATGATTAGGCGTGGAATCCAGGACCGACAGCATGGCTTCCACGGCTTGGACCAGCAGCCCACCGGCCCGCACGGGGCTGAGCATGGCAGCCAAAGCCGATTGCCGGCGGAAACTTTCGATCCGCAGCGATTGAGCTCGATGCTGCCAGGAGGTTTCCGTGGGATGGGCGTCGATGAAAGCCGCAATGGCCGCGCGGGCATCGGCGAATCGCTGATCGCGCTCGTCCAACCAGGCTTGATTCACGACGTCTGCCGCCGATCGCGTGCTGGCCCAATCGACCTTGCTGACAACAATCTGGTACGCCAGCTGCACGCGTTCCGCGTCGTTCGGGCGATCTTTCAAGAATCGTTCGATCAGCGTGATCGCGTAGTCGCCGCGCTGCTGGCCGTTAAAGAAGCCGATCATCCACATGACCTGACCGCGTGCTGCGGCCGCGACCGCCTGCTGCTGTGGATCCGCGTTGCCCACGAGTTCGATGAGCAGCTGATAGGCGGTTTCCGACACTTCGTTCTGCCGTTGAATCTCGGCGTCCGACAGCACCGCACCGGCTGGCAAACGCACTGCCGGCGCTGGAATGCGTTCGCCGCGCTGCTGCGCTTGCCCCTCCTGCTGTTCCAGCATTGCGATCCGCTCGAACTGCCGCTGCTGCGACTGGCGGATCAAGGCCAGCGCCGTCTCGTTGGCCAGACCCTGATAGCCGGCCCCGCCTCCAAATCCCCCCGCGCCTGTTCCGGGGCCGGTGAATTGCGGAGTTTGTTGTGGAAGTTCTCCAGTCACGGCGGGGTCGGCGTTCGGGGCGGGAGCCCCAGCGGTTGCCACCCACATCGATTCTGGCCGCTTGCTATCTTGTGTTGGATCCACCAGTTGCGGGGACGGAGTGAGTAACGCGATGCCTTGTTGCTGGTCCAGTTCGCCCAGGTACGTCGCCGCGCGCATGAATTTCAAATGCGCCGGGTAGCGGTAGTCGGGCATGACTTGCGCAAAGCGATCCAGTACCGTTCGAGACACGTTCCAGGCCCCCGCCGCACCGTACGTCTTGGCGGTGGCGAGGAGCACGTCGACAACCTGTCGCGTCTGTTCGCTTTCCGGGTAGGCGGTGAAGAATGCGGCCAGCTCCAAAATCACCGCGTCATGATCCGCTGACAGTTCGGTTGGCGGTTCGTCCTGCTGGCGGCTCGCAAACGAGCCTTGTGCCTTTTCGCTAAGCATGTTGACGATGTTAAAAGCAACCGTTTCGTTGAACGCGATGCCTTCGTGTTTCGCCAGGTAGTCGCGGAGCAGCTGGATTGCCGCCGCATAAGATTGCCGAGCCTGATATGCACTCGCGATTCCTCGGACACGCTGGATCGCCGCCGTACGATAGCGCGACTCGGCGTCCGCAATGATCTGGTCCAGCAACTCGATTTCGGCGCTGTGGGAGGGCACCAGCGGCAGTTCGCCGGGTTGCTTTTCGCGAATCGCTCGTTGAAATTCGCGTTCGGCGAGGTGCCCCAGAATGCGGCTGCGAGTCCAGCGCACGAAGTCCGCTTCGCCATCAAGCCCGGTTTCCGGATCCGCGGCATAGTCGATGACCGCATTGGCCAGATCCACGCGATCCATTTGGAGGTAGTCGGCAAGCAGCTGGTCGGAAACCATGGAGCGAACCTGTTCCAACGCGGCTTTCGTGGGATTGGCACGCGTGACCACGGCCAGGTGATCCAGCACTACCTTGACAGCGTTGGTCAACTCGTCCGGTAACGCTCGATTGGCTGCCATCAGGCGGCGCTGTGTCTCCTGCCAGCGTTGCAAATGCAACTGCGCCACCTGTAACTCCCCGGCATCCTGGCGCGTGTGCGATGCTTTCACTTCCACTGCTTCCAGTGCCGCATTCCACTTGCCGGCCGAGGTGTAACGTGCGACGATCTGACTGGTGATGCTGGAAACATCCGCGCTGGCCGGCGACTCGGGCACGTTAGCGCAGAGGGTTAATGCTGCCCGGTCGAAGAGCTGAAGCGTTTCGTTGACGTCGACCGCGAGGGACTGATTCGCTTCTTCAAAGGCTCGGGCGCCCAGCTGTTGGTAGAAAGCGGCCAGCTGTATTTGAAGTCGGACACGTTCGTCGCCCGGCGGCAAAGACATCAAACCGTCAACCAGCTGAACGTCGAAAGTATTGTCGCCCGGGACGAGCGTCACGTATTGGGCCAGGCACGTTTCCAAGTCGCCCTGTTGGGCGTAACGCTGTAGCTGAGCGAGCACCTGATCGACCAGGCGTCGACGCTGTTTGTCATTGCACGAATCGCCCAGACTCAACAGGATCTCGCGCTGCAGCATATCGGTGTTGTTCAACGGTTGTTCCGCAGCACGGCCCGCGCCGGATTGATGCAAGGATGCCAGCAATTCTGCCAGATCCAGCCGGCGGTCGACGGAGTGGGAAGTTGGCAGGCCGCGACGCGCGATCTCGGACGCCAGCTCGAAGGCGTCGAGCGATGCGTTCGCGCCGTTGACGCGGACGTCAATCGTTCCGCACAACTGCAGAACGTGGATGCTGTTCTCGACGATCGATCGGATCGCTTCGGCTTCGGCTTCTCGCGTCGAACCTATTTCCAGCCAGCCAGGACCGGGTTTCTGATCGGGCGCCATTCCTGGCTGAAAATCCTCATACATGGGCACGATCAAGTCGAACGCGTATTCGTCGTCCCGTTCGGCGCGCTGCCGCGCTTCCTGCAGCAACGAGTTACCCACGTGTTGAATTACCCAAGCGCGATAGACGCTGTGGGGAAGATGGTTCAGCCACGCCAGCATCGCGTCGTTAATCGTTTCGGGGTCGACGGCGACGAGGGCTTTTGCCAGTTGAGCGCGTGATTTCCAACTGGCGTCCAGGTTGTCAACGTTTCCGAGAACGGCGGTCAGCTGAGCTTCGGTAGCGTTCTGGCGGGCGGCGGCGTCCAAGCCCGCCAAGACGCGGGCTTTGGCGGCGCGCGTTTCGTCCGTCGTCTGCCCCGCCAGCTTGAGTGCGTCCGCGAAAACCGACGGAGATCCCGTTTGCCAGACCTTGCACTCCAGCCGTAACAACTCGATTTGCTCGCGTTGTGATGGATCCAGGCTGGTGTGGCGGATCGTCTTGAGCAGTGCTTCCGCCTGCTGGTAATGTTTCTGGATCGACATCAGCTGTTCGACCGTGGCCATCAGCTTTTCGAAATCGACCTGCTGCCGTGTCAGCGAATCGACGATCAAGGTCGCCAGCGAGTGGTTCGGCGACAGTTTCAGGACTGTCTTGTAGGTGGCCAGCGCGTCATCGAACTGGCCGAGCTTCAATTGGACATCGCCGAGGGCCAGCTGTGCCTCGACACTCTGCGGCAAGCCCTCTGCCGCGGCACGCAGCAGGCTGGCGGCCTTTTGAAGGTCCCCGACGGCGACCGCATCTTGGCCGGCGACGAGATCCTCGGCGGGCCCCCCGAATGCGGGCTGCACACTAAGTGACAAGCAAAAAAGAGCCAAGGCCGATAGACGAGAGGGAACCATCTGAGTCTCCTGTGTGGTTGGCAGCGAAAGCCTGTCCTCGATATCCCACGTTGTACCGTGAATTATCTCATCCGTCATCCTGAAGTTGTGTAACGGGTACGTAACACCAGACGAAGTAGCTGAACGGTTCGTTTCAAGAATGGGTGAGTTTCCGTGAACGGTCATGTTTTCAAGACGAAATTCTGTTTGTTCTCCCACGTTCATCCTGGCTTGTTGGATACTACGTTTCTGTTGCCAAGAAACGTATACTTGCACGAAGTGTAGACCAGGACGCCTGAACAGTTTTGGCGTCTCGACGCGTCAACATCGCGAATCGAGGTCGCAGCACCTGGAAACGTAGCGATTCGCTTGTCAATGGATCGGTGATTTTCGGTACCGGAGACGCTACAGGAAGGTCCGACTCGCCCAGGGAAATATTGCCATCACGGATTTCATGATCGAATTCAACCAGCACGCGGCGGTTTATCCTGGAATCTATCTGGCCCGATCGACGGCGGACGCCGCGACCCATCAGCGGATGATCGCGGCCGTTCGCGCCGCTGTCGCAAAATCGCCCCCGGAGCGCGATGGTAAGGGTGGAAAAAAAGTACGAGTCAAGGAAGTTTGGGAATTGCCGGAATTCCAGTCCTTGAAAGCTGCCGCCCGGCAGCTATTTCACCACCGATTCGGCGACTATTCCGTTCAGATTGCCGATCATTGGGTCAATGTGATGGAATCCGGCGAGTGGTCTGAATTGCACGTTCACAGCCATACCGCAGCAGCCGTTGTCTACATGTTAGAAAGTGGAGACGCAAATGCGGGCGGCGACTTTGCCTTACTCGATCGCGAACTTCCCTTCTGCTGTGATGATCAACGCTATCCCACGCACGATGTTCACTCGCCATCGGTAGAGATACGACCGACTGGCTTCGGGAATGGATCCGCATTGATTTTTCCCGCCCATCTTCAGCACCATGTTACCTGCTACCGCGGACGGCCTGAACATCCGCGACTCACCGTTGCAATGAATCTCGTATCGCCAGCAGTAACCGCCAAGCAATTGCTCCAGCAAGAATTCGAGAAAGCGCGCGCTCATTTCAAAAGTGGACAACTCGGTCGGTTGACACCGTTCGCGTAAGTGTCGACGAGAGTACAACGGCGCTAACTTAGGATCTTGTGCATCACCGTGCCGATATCGCGTTCCAGGCGTTTGCGGCCGGGAACCTCGAGTCTGGCTGAATCGAGACCCAACTGGTGCAGCACGGTGGCGTGCAGGTCGGTGACGTAATGGCGGTCTTCGGCAGCGTGGAAGCCGAGTTCGTCCGTGGCCCCGTGCGCGATGCCTCCGCGGACTCCCCCGCCTGCCAGGGCGACGCTGAATCCGTGCGGATGATGGTCGCGGCCGGTTCCCGCGACGTTTTTGTCGCGGTATTCCGCGCCCGGGGTTCGCCCAAACTCGGAACCGATGACAACCAGCGTTTCCTCCAACAGGCCGCGCTGCTTGAGGTCCTGGATCAAGCCGGCGATCGGTTGATCGACTTCTTTCGCCAGCCGCGAGTGGTTCTTCTTGATGTCGCGATGTGAATCCCAGGCACCGGCGTTGCCGCGATAGCCGTGAAAGACCTGGATGAATCGCACGCCCTGTTCGGTCAATCGCCGGGCCGCGAGGCATTTCTGGCCGAAATCTTTCGATTCTTTGCGGTCGATGCCGTACCGCTTCTGTGTCTCCGCCGTTTCCTGATCCAATTTCATGACTTGCGGCACCGCGGTTTGCATTTCGTAAGCCAGCTCGTACGACTTGATCCGCGCTTGCAGCTGCGGGTCGTCCGGGTATTCGATGCCGGCGATGCGGTTCAATTTGCCGAGCAGCCCGAAATTATCGAGTTGCTCCTGCGGCGTCAGCTGTTCGTCGGCGGGACTCACAAACGACAACGGCGCCTGGGGATCGACCTTCAGCTGGACACCCGCGTGCCGCGGCCCCAGGTACGCCGAACCATGGGTCCAGGCCGCGCCGCAGCAGTCGGCACTGGGATGACCGAGCACAACGAATTCCGGCAGGTTCTTGTTTGCCGTGCCGAGACCGTAACTGACCCACGAACCGACTGTCGGGAACGCGCCTTCGGTGATTTTGCGGCCGGTGTGGTAGGTGAGTTGCGCGCCGTGGTTGTTGTCGATGGTCCACATGCCGCGGACCAGACACAGGTCGTCCGCGCACGATCCTAACTGTGGAAACCAATCGCTGACCAGCAAGCCGCTTTCTCCGTACGGCCGGTACCCGGTCTGTAAGGGCATGATCTTCTTATAGACTTCGCGTTTCTGCTTCGCAGGATCAAGGAGGATTTCGTTGATCTTGTCCGGGTCCAGGACGTCGTCGGCGAACGGGGTTTCGTCAATCGACTTCCCGGCGTATTCGTTCAGCGCGGGCTTGGGATCGAAACTCTCCAAGTGGCTGAGCCCGCCGATGAAGAAGATCCAGATCACGGTCTTGGCTTTCGGCGGCAAGTGCGGTTCCCGCGCGCCATTGCCCGCCGACGCCTCCTGCGCCAACAGCGACGAGATCGCGAGTCCCGTCATGCCCATGCCGGTTTCGGTCAGGAACCCGCGACGATGACGATGATTCGGGAGGTCCATGGCTTACCTTTCGCAAGCGTTTGCAGCGAACCAAGTTCGCGTTAACGGATGGTGACAAAATCGTTGTGGTTCAACAGTACGAGTATCATATTCCGGCGCCGACTGGCAGCGGGAGCCTTTTCGGCGGTCAGGAAATCGTGGCACGCTTCCGACTCAGCGGGTTTGGGGAACCGAGCGAGTACGCGCAGGAAAGCTTCGCGAACGAACTGCTCATTCGACTCGACATCCTGCAGGCTCCGCGCGATTGCCGCGGCAGCCTTGAGTGTCAGCGGACTGTTGGCCAAGGCCAGCGCCTGCTGTGGCTGAATGGTTTCCTCGCGCATGTAACACTCGCTGACGGCGGGGCCGTCGAAGATCTGCACGAACTCGACCAGCTTCTCGTGCGCGTGACGAAGATAAATGCTTCGCCGGGTCGATGTTTGTGCCTGAGTATGATCGATATCGGGGCCGCCCAGGGTCGTGTCCAAGCGTCCGGCGACGTGCAGCAGGTTGTCGCGCACAATCTCGCCTTCCATCCGCTTCGATGGCATTCGCCACAGAAAAACGTTGTCGCGATCCACGGCCAGGTTGTCCGGGTCGGAAGTCGTTGACATCCGATAGGTGGCGCTGGTTACGATCAAGCGGTGCAGTTCCTTCATGCTCCAATCCCGTTCGACCAATTCCGCGGCAAGCCAGTCCAGCAGCGCCGGGTGAGTGGGTTCGCGGCCGTTGCCCCCAAAGTCGTTCGGGGTGGGGACGAGCGGCACGCCGAAATGCCGCAGCCAGATATGATTCACGGCCACGCGCGCCGTCAGGGGATTGTCTTCGTGGGTGAGCCAGTTTGCAAAGGCGAGACGTCTTCCGCTGCTGGTCGCGGGATAGTCGGTTTGCGTCCGCGGTCGATAGTCGGTGGTGACCTCTGCTTTCAAGGCCGTCGATGCTTTGTCCGCCGCACGCTGAGCCGCGTCGTTCGCCTTTTTGGCGGCGTCAAGATTTTTCTTGGCCGTGGCGATTTCCGCCTTGTTCTTGGATTGCTCCGCCGCCTTCAATTTGTCTTCGGCGCTACGCAGTTTGGATTGCGCTGCGGACAGTTTCCAAGCGGCTTCGTCGGCGTCGGCCTGACGCTGAAGTTGCACAAGCTGCTCGGCCGCCCGCTGCCAGTCGGGGGAATCCTTTTCGCCCGCGTCTTCCAGTGCTTCGACGGCGAATTCCGCCTGTAACGCGGCCAGTTTGCTGTTCGCCGCCCGGCGCTGTGGTTCCGTCGCAGCACGTTCGACGGCACGCCGCGCTTCCGCCAGGAGATCTTGTCGGACAAAGTCGCGGCGATCGGGTCGCCAGGAAGCAAGGGGTAAGGCGACCGATTCTGCTTCGTACGTGCCGCCAAGTAGCCTCGGGACGCCCGGCGCGATGGGCGCGTCGCGGACCTGTCGGCGTTCGTGGCCGGCGGTGAAGAGCCATGTCTTCGCGCCTG
>CALBSZ010000150.1 GCA_937967665.1 uncultured Planctomycetaceae bacterium | reverse complement strand
CATTGGCGACAATTGGTCTTTGCCACCATTCGTGGCGCGAGCGCTGTCCAGCTAGGGCGTCCCGGACGTGGATGTCACTTCACCGACAACACGATTCTGCTGGCGCGGGCGCCCGCGCCAGCAGAACAGAAAGGAACTTCAATGACTACGAACCTGCCTGGGCAACGCACCCCGATCGTCGATAAACTTGCTGTTCGGGACCGATTTAGCATGGTCAACCGCTCGATCGCCGAAGTACTTGACCGCCAGCGCATGATGGACTGGATCGAGTTTGTTCACCCCTGCGAATGGGAAAGCTCGCCCCTTCAACAAATGGAAGACCTGGTTTTCGCATTCATCCGGATTCCGCATCGGCTCTCTCCCTATTGGCAAAGCCGAATCGCACCCGATGGCAGATCGGTTTTGTCGAGTCTGCGTCGCTGCTTCCCTGAACCGTCCGTTCGAGACGAGAAGGACGTTCACAAGCGCGCGACCGCCACTGTTGAATTCCTGGATTCATTGCGCGAGTCGTATCCACGTCTGCCGACGGAATACATCGCCGCTCGCAAGAATGGCTTAAGTCCCAACGCGGGCGATTCGCTCTGGCAACTGAAATTCGACGCGATTGAACGAGCGAAAAGCCACGCCAAGCACCGTTACAGGCTGAGAATGCAGCTAAAGCTTGAAAGCCATCGATTCCTGGATTTGGCTGGCGATTCCCAATTGACCTCTGAAGAGCAAGAAGTTTGTAACGAAATCGCCAGGCAGTTGAGCGACCATGCCGATCACCCGGAGAAACTTTCTTCGGACGTCGACCGGCACAACCATCGCGAGCAGCTGACAACGATGCGTCCTGAAACGTCCAACCCGCTCGGTAGTGCCACACTTGAGAAGATTTCCGGGTTGTTAGCGACCGACGACGAATCAGCGGGCAAGCATGAAGCCACCCACGAACGGACTATTCAGGCGCCGATACGCGAGACTCAGTTTCTTTGGAACGGTGAAGAAAGACGTGTCGTTATTCGACGTGCACAACCAGAATCGCCCGATGATGCGCGTCGGCGATACGAGGAAACTCGCCGGACGCAGGCAGCCCAAATTCACAATCTACGCGAAAGCCTTCGACCCCAGGGAGAACAGGCCAGATGGAGGTCAGGGCAATCCAGCGGAAAACTTGCACGTCGCGAGTTGTGGCGATCCAGTTTCGACGACCGGATCTTTTCGCAAAAGGTTCTTTAAAACGATATGGCTCCGATTGCCATCAGCCTGCTGATTGATGATTCCGGCTCAATGTCGTCTTCAATCCCCGGCCAATTTGTCACCAAGGAGGATGCTGCTTATGATGCGAGCGTCGTACTGATCGAAGCGTTCCGATGCCTGCCACAAGTATCCCTCGAGGTGCTTAAACATTCATCCTGCGGAGATCTAAACGAGGAATGCCTGGTTATCGAGTGCTTCGAGGATACGAACCAAGAGGCGTTTCGTATCGCCGAATCGCTCGGTCAATGTAACTATGACCATGTAGCGATCGAGACGTCCGCCAACCGATTGCTTCAACGACAAGGTCCCGCGACTCGCCGCATCCTGCTTGTACTATCAGACGGCGCGCCATCCGGATTGGATTATGATGGCCCGCCCGCAGTACAGGCGACAAGGGAAGTCGTCGATGCCTTTCGTCACGATCATCACCTACAAATCATCGGTGTTGCCATTGACGATGCTGCTGCGGAAGAAATCTACGGCATGGATTGGACGATCAAGTTCCACGATATGTCTTTGCTGGTGCAGAGCCTGAGCAATCTGTTTATTCGCATCCTAGGCGAATAAGGACTCCGTCGCCCTGAGGTACGCAACGCGAAGCAATGACGTCGTGCAACAAGTTGCTCGTATTGCGGGAGGTTGGAACGGTCGGTCTAATAGCGACATGTGTCCGTGCGGAAACTCCGCAGTTCGGGAGCGGCAAAACGTCCGACGTTTTCCGACAACTCGATTTGCCGTTTTTGCTGGTCGTCGGCATGTCGATGGAGCGCACGCCGGAAGAGGGCTGCGATTGTTTCGCCACCTGACGCATTGATGTATAGAGCCGGAGACGTTAGACGTACGTGCAACTTGCACTAAACATCCATGGTGAACTCGCGAAACGTGCTGTATCTGCGCAGAAACACGCCTGAATTGGAGCCCACCAATGAATGACGTGCCTTTACGGCGAGTCTTCCTATCCAGTGTTACCGGCGAATTTGGCGAGCACCGAAGGATGCTTAAGGACGATCTCAGCCTGCCACGCGTAAAGGTGCAAGAGCAAGACGACTTAATACAGAGCGGTGGAAAGTTATTGCAAACGCTGAATGACTATATTCGCGATGACTGCGACGCCGTGATTCACCTGGTTGGCTGCGAAACGGGCCACCCACTCAAACCGGATGAAGTTCGCTGGCTGCTGGAAACCTACGACGATTTCCCCGATCGCTTCCCGTTTCTGCAAGCCGATCTAAATCGTCACGTTGCGAATGATCCGCGACTCAGCTACACACAGATGGAGGCCTGGCTGGCACTCTATCACCATAAACGCTGCCATCTCTACCGTCCTTTCGATCTACTCACGAACCAGTTGGCAGGCGAGCATCCTCAGCTAATTCACTGGCAGCGACTGGAGAGTCTCGGCGAGCATCACGGCACGTTCGACGATCCCCAACATCTCTGCCGGCGTGTGTTGAGGGACTTGCACAATCTATGGCCGCAAGATATTCCAAATGCATCGAATCCCGTTTGGCTCCCCTACCCGACCATCGGCGATTTATTTACTGGTCGAACAGATTTCCTAACGCGCTTGCGTGGCCGATTCACAGCCGACAATGGCACGACGGCTCCGGTCAGATGCAAAGCATTGCATGGGCTGGGTGGCGTGGGCAAGACCAGACTGGCTGTCGAGTATGCGTGGGCTTACGCCGGTGCGTATTCCGCAGTTCTATTCGTTTCGGCCAACTCGCCGGACGAAATGGGACGAGCTTTGGCCGAATCGATTGGTCCGATGGGCTTGAACCTGGAAGAACATGCGGCACCAGAACAGGATGTTCGTGTGGCGGCCGCGTTACGTTGGTTGCGCGAACATCCAGGCTGGCTGCTCGTCTTGGATATGATTGAGACGGGGGAGGCGGCTGAAGACGTGGACCAGCGGTTCCTGCGCTGCTTCGGTGGTCATGTTCTGAGCACATCGCGGCTGGACAGGTGGAGCGAAGCGATTGAGTCGATCGAAGTCGATGTGTTGGCCCTCGACGATGCGGCACAGTTCTTGTTGCAGCGAACGAACCCGAAGCATGGCGGTCGTGGACGAAAATCGCAATCTACGGATACGGCTGACGCTGCAGAGTTGGCAGCAGCACTCGATGGGCTGGCATTGGCCTTGGAACAAGCGGGTGCGTTCATTGCGCAGTGGCGAATTACGTTGGCGGAATATCTTCGTCGCTGGCGATCCAAGTTACCGGAAGTGCAAAGCTGGCATGATCCGCGGACGATGAAGTATCCACGGAGCCTCGCCGTGACCTGGCAAACGACTGTCGAGCAACTTAGCTTCGAAGCACAATGTTTGTTAAACATGCTGAGTTTCTTTGCGCCCGACCCGATACCAGGTGATGTCTTCGCAGGGGCTCCGCCTGCGACACTGCTGTACGCTGTGACACACATCCGCAGCGACGGACGACACCGCAACGTCTGGAGGAAAGTACTTGCGTTCGTGCGGTACATTTTCCGGCCACCCACACCCGTCAAACACACCGGGCGATTGGAGGATTTCGATTTCTCCAAGTACGGAAAGGCGGACGTCAATGCGGCTCTCGAAGAACTCGCGTCCTTTTCGATACTACGACAAACTGACGGTACGAATCCTGGAGTGGTGATTCACCGAGTCGTTCAGGCGGTCATCAAACAACGTTTATCAGAAGTCGATCGCGGCGAGTTTGCCGAATTCGCGTTGGTATTGCTGGGCTACGTTGTGGCGATGTCTCCGATCGCCGATGTCGCGCACTGGCAGACTTGGGAACAGATTTCGCCCCACGTCAGATCGATGCTCAATGAAGCGGAATATGGCGACGGTAGCGAGGCACTGGCTTTAGGATTCATGGCGGGCCTGGGGGCCTACTGTTTACACAAGGCGTTGTATGACGAAGCCGAGTTATGGCTGCGTAAGGTCGTCGACCGTGCTGAAGAAAGACCGGGCGTCGTACTCGATTCCAATGCTTATATCGGCAGCCTGACTAACCTCGCCACCATTGCGGGACACAAGTTTGCCGCGAGTGAATCGGAAAGGTTGTTTATCAAGGCCTTGGAACTGCTACGTGAACAGGAACACCCGAACCTGGCTCAAATCGCTCTTGTCGAGTGCAATCTCGGGCGGCTCGCATTTGAAACCGGCGACCGCCCGCGAGCGCGAACGTTAACCCTTTCCAGCCTCGAGGTGCTTCGTAATGTGCCGGGCCAGGACTACCCTACTGCCTTAAACAACCTTGGTCTTATCGAATATGAAGAAGAGGACTTGGAGGCTGCCGAGAAATGCTTTCGTGAAGCACTTCAGGTCGAAACGGATTTGCTTGGCTCTCGTCATCCCGCGATCGCCAGAACTCGCTCGAATCTCGGGCGAGTCTTGCGCGATAAGGGGCAGTTTTCTGAGGCAGAAAATAACTTTCGTCTGGCGATTGACATCTATCGCGAGTTTCACGGACCGGATTATCCCGAGCTTGGAATAACCCAATCCAATCTGGGCCAGCTGGCGCAAATGGCCGATCGCTATGACGAGGCTGAGCAGTGCTTTATTGACGCCTTACGGATCCATCGAGCAAGTCATGCCGCGGGGCATCCGCGAATCGCGATTGAATTGGTCAATCTTGGCAACCTGTATATCTTGCAAAGTCGCTTTGAAGAGGCCGTTCAGAGAATCGAAGAAGCGATCGCCATCGATCAAGAGGCATACGGGCCCGACCATTGGGAAATAGCCACGGATTGGTTCAATCTGGCGATGGCAAAGATGGGCCTGCACGATTTCGATGAAGCGAAAGATCTACTCGAACGCGCATTGGCAATCAAGATTCGAGAGCGTGGTGCCAGCCACAGTTCCGTGAGCGAGGTAAAACTATTGTTGGCCAGGATCGCCGAACTTCAGGTTTGCGGAACGGATTCCATCCCCCTCCCCAACCTCAGGCAATTGCGAACGAGCCAACACGTCGGCAGAAATGACCCGTGTCCCTGCAAGAGTGGAAAAAAGTACAAACATTGCTGCGGAAGAAAACGGTAATACGACGGTATTTATAGGCGTTTCCTGATTTGTGGTACGTGAAGACTGGGAACCGCAACACGCGTTGCTTCGAGCAGGGCATGGCCACTGAGCATCATGCTATATGCCATGCGTCTCTTCTTGCTTTGGGGACTGCCGCCTTGTCTAATTGGGGTATATTCCCCGTCGCCCGGAATTATGTCCGTGCATAAGAACGGTCGATTCGACTGATTCACACGAAAGGCATCGTCTCATGTCGGTGTTTTGGCTCATCCTTGCTCAGGATCAGTTGCAGGATGTACTTGCTCAGGCCGGTTGCTCCGAAAGCGAGCAGCAGACGATCCGGTCGGACCTATCGGCCGCACTTCAGGAGACGTTTGAAGACACACAAGCAATCATCGTGCTTGAACGGATCAACGGTTATTCGCATGGTTTGAAGAATCACGTGTTGCGTGTGGAATACATTGATCCCACTGGTGAGTCTCATGCAGCAATCGTCAAGTTTGCGGAAGCCAGCAAGCTTCAACGAGAATTGCATGGGTGGACCGCATGCGGGCGACCGGCGAACAGCCGAGGTGTTGTATTGAGGCCGCTTCGCCTGGGGATCTCGGGTGCCAATGGGGAGCCGCGTACAATCGTTTACGAGGACGCCCGGCAACGATATCGCGCCACGCGGCTGATTAACTTGGAGAGTGCCATTCTTACGAGTTGCCGCTGGAACGATCCGGAATGCCGTTCGCTTGAACACGTCCTCGAGGCGGTTTTCGTCGAGTTGCGCACGCACTTATACCAGCGCGCGAGTCCCCAAGGCAATGCGCAAATACTCGCGAGCAAGCTTTCCGGCCGCTTGAAGGATGGTATTGCGGCCTGGCAATTACCCAACAGTCTGCAGGAAGACTGTCGCCAAAGTGTGATGACCGTGCTGCCGGGAAGCGTACTCGAGTTGCTCGATCCCCTGGACTACCTGCCAAACTTGATGTCGAGCCTGAAACTGCCCGAAGTAATGCAAGGTTGTGCGCATGGCGATCTCCACGCGCGGAATGCCTTGGTCGGCATCGACGGCGATAACGCCTTATTTGCCGCCGTATTTGATTATGAAGACATGGACACGGACCTGCTTGTCGCCTGGGACTTCGTCAAACTGGAAACGGAGTTGAAAGTGCGGGTATACGAGCGACTCTTTCCAGGAGAAGAGGCAGATTTCATACAGCAAGTCTATGAGTTCGAACAGCGGCTATCGGCAGAAACCATCAAGTGTAGCAAAGACGAGGCATGGAGTTTTCAAGCCAGCTACGAGACTCCCGTCGATCGGCTTTTTGCTCTGCTGATGACAATTCGACGACTGGCCAAGAACTGCCTCGCATTTGAATCGCAGCGCAGCCACAGTTGGCTTCACGAGTACTTTTTCTTCCTGGCCGCTTATGGGCTTTACGCCGGCAAGTTTGCCAAAACCTATGGCAGACGGCAGTTCCTGAGCGCATTCATTTCGGCAGCTAGCGCCAGCGAGCAGCACGCGTGGGCGAAGAACGCCAGCGAAGCATTGAAAGAGCGCGCCGCCGCCCGTGCGAAGCTGGCAATCCAACAGGGGCAGCCAGGAGAACGCCCCGACATTGATTCGGCGGAGAGCTTTCACGTACCATTCGCTTTCGCCAAGGAGTTTACCCGCTCGAACGATGCCGCGTTCATTTCGGCGGGGATCGAAATCTTGTCAACTCTGAGCGAGAAGTTTCCCTACGTTCTGGAGATTTGGCAGGAGCTGGCGCTTGCATTTCTGGAATTGCTCGGCATTACCGGTGATCGAGACTATCTGCACCAAGCGAAAGCGGTGCTGTATAGGCTTGATACACGGTATCCTTACAAAGCCCACTACGAAACCCTGTGCCGCCATGGTCGCTTGTACAAGGATTGCGGCGATTTTCACTTCGATTTAGGCGAAACAGAAATGGCGTTCCGATCCTACGAGCAGGCGATTGAGGCATATTTCGCAGCCTACAAGATAGCTCACAACTATTATCCCGGCATCAATGCCGCAACGATGTATTTGCTGACCGGACAGTCGTCGAAGTCAGAAATTCTGGCCACCGAGATTTTGGAGCGTCTAAAAAAGCCGGACACCGCGTCTGCCGATGACACAACTTGGGTACTCGCCACAAGAGCCGAAGCGCATCTACTGCTGGGCAACTGCGACGACGCTTTAGTCTTCTACGAACACGCCTTAGAGCGGCCCGACTGCAAGCCCCATCACCGCAGCGCGATGCAGAAGCAACTGAAACGCATCCTCCGCGTCAAGCCATGCAACGAACCCAACTTTGACACAACGAAGCTTGAAAACCTGTTTGTTTAGTCGTACCCAGACTTTGTCGGCGCCCCAACATCCGACGAGCCAATAGCAGACAGTTCCGGAGAAACAAGCTGAGACGCGGTAAGCGGCCAGCTGAGTTAGATATGGATCAAGAATTCCGATGTCCAGAATGTTCCTCAGCGGACGTCCAATTCGTGAGCGAACATGGGACGTATTATTGCAATCTATGCAAACGGACGTTCCAAGTCGATCAGCAAGTGTTGCCGATGCGAATCTTTCTCAGCTATGGGCGCGATGACAACGAGAAACTCGTTATCAGGATCAAAGGCGATCTGGAGAAACGAGGGCACGATGTTTGGTTCGACAAGAATGAGGTCAAGAGCGGGCACGACTGGCGGCGATCGATAACTGACGGGATCACTGGAAGCGATCGCGTCTTGTCATTTCTCTCCAAGCACTCGACTCGAGAGCCTG
>CALBSZ010000149.1 GCA_937967665.1 uncultured Planctomycetaceae bacterium | reverse complement strand
GGCCGTCCTACGAGCACGAAGCGCAAGCGAGTGTGTCACTTACGTCCAAACACACTCGATACGCCGCGTGCTTGTATTCTCGCGGATTTCCGCAAACCTGGCGCTGTCGAATTAGTTCATCGGCTGCAGTCGGAATTCTTTGATGCTTACACCGCGGTTGGGCGCCCGGAAGGTCAGCATGATGGAATTCCTGCCCTCCTTAAGTTCGATGACTCGCGGTTCGGTCCATTCCCACATCCCCTTGGTGTACGGGAGCGGCACATCAATGAGCGTTCGCCGGTTGAGCCTGAAGATGGCTTGCTGGTCCGTGGCCACGGTGGCGACGAGCGCGGTCAGCGCGTATTTTCCCTCTGCGGGCAACTCAAAATTGTACTGGATTAGTTCGGGGCGATTACCGAGACGCTGGTAGTGCACCTGCAAGCCGCCACCCCAACTCTCAAGAAAGGCAATCTTGGCAGTGCTGTTCGTGGGCCTGTAACTGGCCGCGGCGGGAATGGTGATGGTACCATCGTCGCCAACAACAATCGTTCTGTCTTCGTCGGAAATCTCGATCTCCGCGCCCTTTTCGTCCTCTTCCGCCTCGTCGGTTTCGCCGAGCAGTCTGCCTTCTTCCTCGCTGAGTTCCGCGAGTTCCTCGCCGACAGCGGCGATTTCGGCGTCCGCAACGATCGCCTGTTTATGGTAGAAGGCCAGGGCGTCCCAAAACCCGCCGCCTTTGCCGTAATGGCGAATGCTGACATCTTCTTCGCCCAGCGCGTCGCCAACCCATTGGGCCCGCAGCACCTGCTGGTAGTCTTGCGGGAATTCACGTGCCTGCGAATCCAGCAGGAAGTCGAGTCCTCCTTGCGGGCCGCACCACGCCATGGACCACCACGCGCCCAGGTTGATGGTCCAGCCGTCGGGGGTCCAGTGGCTTAAGGCAGCGTGACCCGTCTGGGTCGAGGCCCGTGTCGGGATACCGAAAGCGCGGGTTGCCAGGCGGCCGAAAAACGCTCGGCGTCCACAAACCCCACCCAGGCAAATGGCCTGTTGCGCCGGGTTGCCCAATTCCGGATCGTGCCGCGTACTGGTATACGGGACATCGCTCTTCACAATGCCCACATAACGCCACTTGTAGTCCGGCGTCGTGATGTGATCCGGACGGTAGTTACGCATCATTTCGCGCATCCAGCCAAGCTCTTCATCGCTGTACTCACTGTTGGTAATGAAGCGGCACTCCCAGGTCGTCATGTCCTGGAAAGCCGGATCCAGTTCGCCCTGGAGATACGCCTTTTCATAATGCAAGTATCTCTTGACCTGATCAATCTTGGTTTGAGTTCTATGCACAATGCCGTGCACGCCGCCCTTGTCCTTGCCCGGTATCCAGGGCATGTGCAGGGCCGTACCCAGCGCCAGACGCTGGAGGATGCCCGGTTCGCGGGCCCGCTCGCTCGCGTCGAGTATGGCGGTGTAAACCTGCATCGCCTCGCCGTATTCGCCGCCGTTGGCGCCGCCCGCCACAAGTACCTGCCTCATCAAGGCCTCATCCGCAAACAACTTGTCGAGTAACGCCTTCTCCTGATCGCCTTGCTGGGCGAACTCCGCCAGCCCGCGCGGCGTCCCATGCCGGAGGATCGCGGCCGGCATGAGTTCGGAGTCTAAGACATCGCTCGACAGGAAAGCTTCGACGTCAGCCAGGATCGTTCGCGCGGCTTCGAGTGCCTTTGCCTCGGCGCTGGACTTCGCCGCCTTGTAGGCCTGATGGACTTCCGGCTTGGCATTCTCGCCCGGCGCGGTAAGGCTGGCCAACTCGGTCCTGGCGTTCAGGAATGTCACCTTCTTCTGTTCGTCGACCTCGGGCAGCGATGCCTGAATCTCTTCACGCAATGAAGCAAGCGTTTCGGAATACTGGTCCTCAAGCTTCAGGCCTTGTGCTGTCAGCGGTACGGCGGGTTCCTTGTTATTCGCTGACGTGGTTCCGCCAAGGCTCATCGCAAATGCCAGCAGGCCAATCGTCACGACCGCGTTTCGGAAGTGTGTTTTCATTTTGATTCCTCGTCTCCTTGAATATCGATTGTCCGTCTCGCAAGCCACGAGTGAAATTGTGCCGCGAAAGGGGGGTAGGCACCATCGATCCACCGCGTCTTTCGGGACAAGCCGAACACAACGCTGGAGCCAGTCCCCGTTTCGCTCCGTCTCCTTGAATGTCGATGGTCGGTTTTTTTCACGTCATTATCTCTGGTAGACCGGGATGTACCGATGAGGGGTTCCCAGGATGATAATGGCCATGGGAGTCTTGTGGGGATGGTCCTCCTCTTTCTCCTGCCACGAGCCGTTGGGCTGTTGCAGCGCGATCAAGGCGTCGCGGATCTTGGGGTACCATTTCGCGTAACGTTCATCGCCGGCCTGGACCATCGCTTGCATCGCGTAGTAGTGCGAGTAGTAGTAGTGGCCGTTGTCCTTCCGGGAGAACATCTTCGGGTTGTTTTCCAGCGAGGCCAGTGCCGCCTCGACCCATTCGGTATCCCGGTTGCCGGCAAGCTGCGCGGCGTAGACTCCGCCGGCGGTGCAGGCAATGGTATATCCTCTTCCCTGATAACCAAAACCGCCGGTCCTTTCGTCCCAGGCTTGATCGCGCAGGTAACCGGTGACCCGGTCGATGGTCTCGGTGGGGACCAGCACGCCTGCCTCGCGCGCCGATGCCAGCGAGACAAAGACCATCGCGGTGACGGAGGTGTCCTGCCCGGCGTCCGGTCGAGGTGCATATCGCCAACCGCCCAACGGGCTCTGCGAACGGAGGATGATCTCTACTGAACGCTCCAGCGCTGCCTGGATGTCTTTGTTGTCCTCGGGGTCTTTCGTCATGCCCCACAGCTCGGACATGGCGATGGTGAACAGGCCGATCTCATACATCTTCACGCCCATGGCGCCTGTTGGGGAATCCTTGTTTCTTTTCAGCAAGTAACCTTTTGCCCGATCCAAGGCCTCGCCGTAGCGGCCGAAGCCCGGGAAGTGTCCCTTGACCATGAACGCCATCAGCCCGAGGCTGGTCCCGGCGATCGCGTAATCACCGTTCTCGGACGACCAGGAACCATCGGTGTTCTGGCTGGCCAGGAGGAATTGCAGTCCGCGGTCGATGGCCCGTTCCGCCTCCTCCGTCATCTCCGGCGCTTCGCCCTGTGCCGCGCTCTGCTCTTCGCGCCTGTCATCGGCGTCTTGCTGCGCGGCGAGCGGCGCGGCGAACACGGAGGAAACGACCAGTAACAGGCTCAAGTTCAGCGGACGCAGCTGGCTATTAACGACGCGATTCACTTGGCAACCCTCTCGTAATAGTTCTTCAACAGCCCGCGATATTCAAGCGGTAATTCTCGGGCGAAGTTCTGATTCAGTGCGGCGCGGGTCCGATCGCCCAACACTTTCCACTCGGTGCGCTTGTCTTTCGGAGCTTCGCCGCTCACAAAGTCGGAGATAAAACCGGCGGTAAAGGCCGATTCGCTGTCGCTGCCCTCTCCATCAGCCGTGGGGTCTCCTTCCGTGGCCACGGCCGGCGGTTTGGCGGTGTCGAGGATCAGCGCCTGCTCGATGATGAAATGCCGCAGCTGTTCAACAGCGGCCTGCTGGCTGCGCCTGAGTGCCTGTGGATCGGACGACTCGAACGCGGAAACCGCTTCCGACAGGTGATCCCGCGCGGCGGCTAGTAAGGCGTGTGGTGGCCCCGACTGGGCGATTTCCAGACAGCGTTGTGCGAGATCGCGTTGCTGGTCCTCCAATCCATCCAGCGCCTGCGGTGCGGCGGCTTGTGTTTGACGGAAGAGTCTCGTGTGGGAACTGGCCGCCGCCAGTACATCGACCAGGCGGACGAGTTCTGACGTCGTTTGCGTGTTCACTTCGATGCTGGGCAGGCCGTGGAGCACGCGAATCACAGCGAACAGGGCTTCGGCGTTTTCGGCGAGAACCACGCTGGCCAGCTCCAGCTGATCGGCAGCGGCTGCCGCGTCCCCGGCTTCCCACTGGGCAAGCGCTTCCCGCATCAGCGTGGACGGTTCGGTGAATTCCGGCATCCCGGTAGCGGCCGCGAATTGCCGGCCGTCGTTTTCTGCCTGGGCTAACAACGCACGCTGCTCTTCCGCCAGTGCCGTAAGTTGGTCTTCCTCCGCAGTAGCGAGTTTCTTCCGCAGCTCTTCTTGCTGGTATTGTGTCAGGGCCACGTTGGACGTCGCGCGGTGCAGGTATTCCACTATCTCGGCGACGTATCCGGTCTGAGTCTGCACGGCCTGAATCAATGCTTGCACCTCTTCCAACGACTCGGCCGCGACGTCCTGAGCATCGATGGCCTCGAGCGTGTCACCGTTCTCAACCGCGGCCATCGCATCTTCAAAATCCGTCCGCGCAAAGACCAGCGGCGTGCCGACATCCAAGCGTCCCGCTACCAGGTCCAGCAGGGGCGCGACGTCTTCCATGCACGTCCGCAGGTTGGCGAATACCGGCAACAATTTCGTCAGGTCTTTCGCATCCGCCGTCTCCGTGGTTGTGAGCAGGTCCTGTTGCTCGGCGACGATGTCGGCCATGTACCCGTTGGCAAACCCCACCGCCCGCTGGAACATCAGCAGGTCCTGCAACAGTCCTAGTCGTTCGTTTTGCGCAACGACGATCGCGTAGGCTTCGGAGAGCGCATCGGCCCCGTGCGCCTTGTTCTCGATTGCTTCTTCGGCCGCATTGCTACTCAGCGACTGCACTGCCGCGCTCATCGCACGTTGGGACTCGTGCAATCGACTCAGGAGCGGTGGAAGATCCTGATCCGGTTCCGCCTGGTGTCGCTTGCCAAGATCTTGATGAAAGCGGGCCAGTTCATCAGCCAGGATCAGCTGCGGTTCGGCAAGCTCGTCGACCTTTTCGTTCTCGGCAGCGGCAATATCGGTTTTTTCCAAGAGTCCGATGATCCTCGCTTCGAATTCTTCGATGCGTGACAGCCGCTCGCTGGTCGCCGCCACCAGGGTGCTGAGGCCTTGTGTCTGCAGCCCCATCTCCACCGACCAGCGATCCACAATCTGTGTTACATCGACAAGCGCCTGTTCGGCGTTCCGTTGTTGGTCGGCCGCAGCGTCTTGTTGGTCCGCCGTGATTCGCGCCACAGCCTCCGCCATGGCGCGATCCGCCTCCGCCAGCATGGCTTCGACCGGTGGTGCCAGCGGGAGTGCTTCATCGAACAGCTGTGCGCGTGGTGCGGGGATGGACGGCAGGAGGATGGTTAACAGCTGGCGTCGCAGCCTAGTTTGTTGCAGGGCGATTGGGGTCCATTGTGCCTCGAACTCCTCGCTCGACAGGCCGGCTACCTTGCCGCGGAGCTGCGTCTGATGCTGCGCGAGCAAGACCATGTCGTCCCGCGTTTGCAGCAGGGTCGAGTAGGCGCCGCTGAGGCGCACGCTGAATTCCGCGTTAAGCAGGATTCGGACCAGGTCCGCCTGCAGGCCGGAGGCGAGTTCCGCCTTGCCTTGGCGGATGAACGTGCCGGCTTGGCGCATTTTTTCTTCCGTTTGGGCGCCGCGCAGATCCTTGACGCTGCGGATCAGCCGGAGTACGGCCAGCGGTCGCTTGTCGTAGCGCAGGCCTTTTTGAAGATCGGAGATCAGCCGGTCGGTCCATATCGCCAGTTCGTCTTGCTGTTCCGCCAGCTCTTCCTGGGGACTTGCCGTCTTGTCCGCAACAGTACGCCAGCGCACATACGCCTGCGCCTGCGCGAGCATGCGGGCTTCTCGGGCATAGACCTCATGCGCCGCATCAATGTCGCGAAGTAAGACCAGGCTGCCCAGCTCGCGGGCGGCCGTGTTTATCGCCCGGGCGGCAACATGGAGTTCCTCCGCTTCCTGGTTACCTTCCGCGGCGCCAGACTGGTCGCGGAGTAGGGATGCGGCTTGGGCGATGTGGGATGCGGCGATATCGAGCAGCGCCAGACGGACTTTTTCGAGCGACGCGCCCGCGGCGGCATCCGAGACGTTGTTGGCCGCCAGGTCGTCGAGCAAAGCCTGCACCTCGCCGGCCGTGTCGTTAAGCTGGCTGCGAATCATCTCCTGGCGAACGGCTTCCAGCTGACATGTCTGTCGGAAACTGTTGTCTCCTGGATCCATCTTCAGAACGAGTTCATGGGCCGCACGCTCCTGCCGGTAGAGCGACCGGACGCGCGAGAGCAGGCGATCTATCTTCCGTGCAATCTGCTCGAGGTATTCCTCTTTGGAAAGGAAGGTGATGCGTCGCGTTTCGGAACGGGTGTGGTGGGGACCCGGAGGACCAGGGTAGTGATCGCTGACCTCCACCGCGAAGGAGACGGTGTCGCCAATGTCGAGATCGGGCAACGCGGTCCGATAGTCCCAATCAATCGATTGCTCGCCTTCGCCGTTGCGGAGCGGTGAGGGGAGTTCCACGGACTCGTCCTGCCGCCGATTCACACGATACGTTACTTCTGCCGTCGCGATGGCGTGGTCGTCCTGAGCGCGAACAATCAGGTCGAGCGGCCGACCGAGCATCGCGCTCAGGTTGGTCGCGGGCGAAGTGAGCTCCACGCGGGGAGGCTGGTCCGACGCCACTTGCAAGTAATAGCGGGAACTGGTGAAGTCGAATCCACGCTCTTTTTCCACCCACTCGAAACAGTAGCCGCGAGAGTCGGACGCCATGGCGTTGAATTTGACGCGAAGACCATCTTCACTCACGTGCAATTCCAACGGTTTTTCGCCGTCGCGAAGAAAGGTCGCGTTGCGGACCGGCCGATCCAGGGTGAGTTGCCAGTTGATTCCCGTTCCTTCCGGTACGGTCAGGGTTAGCGCCTCGACGGTTTCGGAAGCACGTTCGAGGTAAGCGGGAAATTGCAAGTCCACCTTCACCTGCTCGATCCGCGGAGCGGGGATGACCCGCACCTGATGCAAGGCGCTGCGGGCGTCGCCGGCTTTGATCTGGTAGCTGAAGTCGCGGGAGGCTGACGCGATCGTGTACGTGCACGTGCCGTCGGTGATATCCAAGATGATTTCGCGCGGACGACCCTCGCCGGTTCGCAGTAGTAATTTCGCCGTGTTCGGAACGATACCCGACACACGAGCCTTGATCTGCGCACTAGCGCCTTGTTTCACGACCAGGTCGCCAGCACCCAGGTCAAGCCGCGTATACGTCGGGTATGCGACCGCCAGCCACGGTGCGAAGATGCGGCTGAGCCCTGCCGTGAAAAAGGGGCCGCCCGCCACGGCACAGATGCGGATGAGACCTGCAAGCAGCAGAGCAATCGTTGCCGGTCGCCGGAGTCCCCGGAAAGGAACGGCCTTTTCCGGCCGCAAGATCGAGGCAGCTTCCTCAGCCAGGCGACACGTCTTGTTGCGGAGCGATTCAGATACGCCCGCGACCGCCTTGGGATCGCGGAGTTGGACTGCCGACACGAGCAAACTATCGAGTCCGCCGTGATGGGCTTCCAGTTGCAACGCGGTATACGTGGCGTTGAACGCGCGAAGATTCCGCCACCCGCACCGCCAGGCTTGATACAACGAAATGGCCAACAGCGTGATCAGCAACATACCGCGCCCGGCTGCTGGAACATCCACCAGCCAGTCCATAATCACTCCGGTGAGAAACAACGGGATCGCCCAGCGCCAGAAAGCCAGGATTCCCGCGGTGAGGTGCAACGTCTGACCGCGACGCCACACGGTTCGCATGCGCGAATCGAGATGATCGAGTTGGAGGGAGTTCGTCGTGCCGCTCATGGCAGGTCGTACCTCCTTCGCAATATCCACTCCATCCCCACCAGGCCAAACAGCAGGAAAGCCGTCCAACCATTATCCCACAGCGGCCGTTCCGAGCGGACGGTGGTGAGAACGGGTTCCGCGTTCACCAGCGACGCCAGTTTCGAAAACTCCCGCATGGTCAGGCAGGCACCGCCGGTCACGTCCGCGATGCGTTTCAAGTTCTCGATCCGCACGTTCGGGTCGCTCAACTCCTGCTTGACGACGGCCACCTGAAATTCGGTTGTGTTCGAGACAGGCCGGTCATCCTCGTTGGACTCCACGCGGTAACGGCCTGGAGCCGGCGGCGCAAAATAGCCTTCGTAAAGTCCCGGATGCGAACGGTCGGGCCGGAGACTGACGATTTCCTTGGAACTCAATTCGTCCAGACCGCTCACCATCACGTCAAAACGCGGCTGCACGACCGGTTCGAAGTCGTGGTCGAGTACATGCGCGTAAAGGCGGCACTGGCTGCCCGCGGGGTAGATGGCCCGGTCCGTTTCCAGTCGGATGCGTTTATGCTCGCCCATCAGACGGGATAACGTCATGAATTGGATACACTGTGACCAGAGTCGCCAGTGATACTTGTCGCCGGTTTTGAAGCGGAGCCGCCACAGTCTGTCCGTGGCCACAGACATGCACTTGCCCGTGCCGTAGCGGTGCCAGGCCACCAGCGGATACTGCTGGGCCCGCGAGCCGCTGTCGGAGAGCACCGCCAGTACCGTCGCACCGGGTTTCGCGGCCAGTAGCGGAGGCAGGTGGTCGAGCGGCGCTACCCGGCTCCAGATGCGGTCGTTCGCCTCCGTTTCATTTTCCAACGTCATGACCAGGCTGCTGGCGCCTTCAGGGGTCAGTACCGGGTAAACCGCCTCGGCAACTTCCTCCCATGGACTATCGGGATCGAATCGCACGGGAAGCATGGTTTCCACCGGCGTACCGGTATAGGAAGCGGGCGAGTCCATGGGGCCGCAGAGCATCAGCAGCGAAGCACCGCGGTCGCGCACAAGTTCCTCGAGCAGCCGCAATTCGTCATCCTGGAAGAACGATGCAGCCACATCGCCCAGGATAATCAAGTCGTATTGAAAGGCCTCTTCCCGATCGTTGGGAAATCGATCGAGGTGCTCGGGTGAGTTGCGGGCCACTTCGGGACCGACATTCGATGCAATGAAGGTGGCGTTGATACGGGGATCGCGTTTCAGAATCGCGCGCAGGTACCGGTACTCCCACCGCGCATTGCCTTCGATGTAAAGTACATTGACCTTTTCATTCACGATGCGGATGCTGCGTTCGATGCGATTGTTGTCCACCGAGACCTCGTCATCGAACGGCTCGATAGTAACGGCAACTTGCACCGCGCCCTTTTCGTAGACATCGACACGAAAGTCGATGTCCTCGAATTGCAGGCCTCCGTCGAACCGGACGCTGCGCTGCGACACGCGCCGTCCATTGAGCAGCACCGCCAGCCGGGCCGTCCGCTTCTCGTACCCTTTGGATTGCAGTTGGACCCGGACCGGCACGAGGTCGCCGGAGTAGGCGACTTCCTGCATCACAATGTTGCGAATTGAGACATCGTCCGGATCGGTCAGTCCAATCGGTACGGTGTAAACGGGGATGCCGCGGGTGCCGAGGTCCTGGAGGACGGATTCGGAGCGGTGCGAGTTGGCGTTGTCGATTCCGTCGGACAAAAGCACGATTCCCGTGGGCGGGGCGCCGCTTGAGTTGACGACTGCCTCCAGCGAATCGGCTATCGAAGTTTCCGGCTCGGAGGCTTGCAGTTCCGATGCGGTTTTCGTCTCCAGCACACTGCCGTCGCTGAGCATGCGAGTTGTTTTGCCGAAGGCGTGATAGCTGACCTCGAGGTGCTCGCCGATCGACTCGAAAGTTGGTCGGGCCGAGCGCGACAACAAGCTCGCAGCCAGGTCGAGCCGCGAGGCGGAGTCAATGGTCTGACGTTGTGCGGGATCAAGGTGCAGGGCCGCCTGCTCCGTTTCGGCAGCTGCCGAGGGCGGGAGCAAGTCGAGAGCAGCGGCGGCTTCGACCAGATCTTCGGAGCGCTTCCGCTGGTCCTTCACCGACATGCTTGCTGAGACATCGACGAGGACCGGAAGACCCCGCTGCTGCGTGTAGGTCTTACGAATCACCGCCGTCGGTTCGAAGAGGATGGCGACCATCAGGGCCAGAACGACTAAACGGACTGCGGCCAAGACGGCGCGCAACCACGGTCGCAGTCCCCAGGAGCGGCGGTAGAGGTAGACACTTAGCGCGAACAACCCGGCGAAAATCGCGAGCATGGCAGCCGACGGCAGCGGCCGCGCCCAAAAAAGCTGCTCGATCTGAACGCTGGTCGAAGTCAACTCAGGCATCTCCGGCCACCTCCGCTGGTGCGGGCGACGGCTCGGGTTGCTGCCGGCGCGACCACTGTTTCGTGAGCAGGCGATCCGCAAACAGGCATTCGAGCAACAGAAACACCAGGCCCGCAAACATGAAGAATCGCCAGGACGACCGGCCCGTGCGCGTCGCCTCCATCGCGGACAGTAGCTCTGCTTCCGTCGCGGCTACCGTCGTGCCGGTCCCTTCCAGGCGGGTCCTCAATTCGGATTCGGGCAGGCAGGTAACGTCTGACTCACGAGTATCCACATTGACGGCAATCGGCATTCCCGGTGCCTGCACGCTGACGCGTGCTACATAAAAACCGGCTTCGCGGGCGTGTTCGAGCAGCGCCACGTACTGGTTGCGATACGCACGCACGGGGACGGTAAGGGACTGCTCGGAAGGGCTATCGAAGACCGCGTCGCTGGCATCCGGCTGCTCTGTGTACGCAAGCGACAGCGAATCGCCGACCAGCCGTGGTTGTTCAAACTCGCGGCCCGCCAGGTAGGTTATGATCTGCTGCATGAGCATGGGAAAGACGGGTGTCAGCGCCATGTTGTTCCAGGTGGCTTCGGCCGATGTCGTAAACATGACGACCTGGCCGCGCCCGAGAGTATGCTCGAGCAGGATGGGCGAGTCGCTTCCCGCCAGATTGAGCACCGGAAAGCTGGTCGCGGTCGGTTCCACCTGCAGTCGCTTCAGGAAGCGTGTTTCGCTGAGCAGGTCCTCGGGCAGGGATCGCATAGGACGACACAAGACATGGTCGGGCATGCTGGGATCGAGCGGTTGCCCCGCCCCCAGGGCGTCGCTGCTGTCAACCAGCTGACCGATCACTGCGGGGAGCAGCGGACTTTCCATCTTCCCCGCCTCCGTTCCCCGGCCTGCCGATCGTTCGTTCCACTCGGCAACCTTCACTCGATCGCCGGCGAACCAGACCAGGCCGTTGCCTTGGCGGACATATTGGACGAGCTGTTCCGTCTGGTCCGGTGTGATTTCAGGCACATTCGCCAGCACGATAACATCGACACTTTCGAGATCCTGGCCGGGGAAGGAAAGCCATGGCACGCTGCGTACGACGTAGTTGTCGTCTTCCGTTCCGTCATCGCGCGCCAGCAGCGCCGCGGTGATCAGCCGGCCGGCGTCCCCCGTCGAACCATCGACGCAGAGGACGGAAACGCGGTCCCGAACCACGGCCACGACCCGGCGCACGTTGTCGGCGTGCAGCGAGTCGCCGTTAATCTCGGCGGTAATGCGCGTGGGGCCCGCATTGTGAAAGGGGACGAACAGCGAGACCGTCTCCGAGGAACCCGCAAGAATCAATGGTATGCGTTTGTTGTCGATCTGCACGCCGTCGGCGCGGCACTGAACTTCGATATCCGCAACCGGACTCGGGCCGCAGTTGCGCACCGTGGCCTGATAGCGCGCAACGGTGCCCTTGCGGAGCGCCCCTGAAATAAGATCCAGGTCGGTGACCGCCAGGTTCTCGGGGCCGCCGGAAACCGGCACCATGAAGACGCTGGCACTCTCGCCGAGAGCCTTGAATGCGGCGAGAAGACGGGTCGAAGGGCGATTCCAGGTCTGCGCCTGGAAGTCGGTGACGAGATAGATCTCCTTCTGGTGAGCGCTCATGTCCTCAGCCAACTCTTGCAGCTGCTTCGGAACACGGTCCCAATCCAACACTTCGGCGGACGCTTGCTGCTGCTGCAAGATCGTTGCGAACCGCGCCGGTTCGAATGCCATGTTTCGTGCGACAACCCTGGACTCGCCGCCCATCAGCACCAGGGAAACCGGGTCTCCGGTATGAATGCGCTCGCCAATCGCACCGATAAGTTCTACCGCGCGCTGAAAACGCGTGGAGTTGCCATCGCCCTGCTGCATGCTGAACGAGGCATCCAACGCGATAATCACGCCGGCTCTCCGCTCGCCGGGTAGCCACGAACCATCTGGATTGTGCGTGGCCGGCCGTGACAGGGCGAGTGTCAACAAGAGCACGGCTATACAGCGAAGCAAGAGCAGGAGCACGTCGCGAAGACGCAACTGTCTCGAACGAACACGCACGCTCCGGTTCAGGAACTGCATGGCAGCCCAGGGCGTGTGCCGGACTCGATAACGGTTCAGCAGGTGAGCCAGGATTGGCAATGCCACCCCCAATCCGGCAAACAGGAGCAGTGGGTTGAGAAAGCTCACAAACGGGCTCCATTCATCGCTGCCTGCCGCTTGAAGAAAAACTCACTCAAGACGCCATCAAGCGGAAGAGAGGTGTCCACGGTCGTATAGTCGACGTGACTCGCCGTACAACCATCCCGCAACGCTTGCAAGTACTCGTTGAAACTGGCCAGGTAGTCCTCGCGAATACGTTCGACTTGCGTGGTCAGAGGTTCTTCGCCCTCAAGACCCTCGAAACACCAGGCGCCCTGGAAGGGAAACTTCAATTCGTAGGGGTCCAGAGTGTGCAGGACGACAACGTTGTGCCCGTCGAACCGGAGGTGGTCGAGCCCGCCGAGAATATCATCCACACTCGAAAACAAATCGGAGATCAGCACGACCATCGAACGCCGTTTCATCATCAGCGCGATGTCATGTAACTGTCTGGCGATGCTGGTGCGCGGGGTCGGTTTAATATCGCGCAGCAACCGATCGATCTGCAAGATGATTCCCATCGAGGAACGCGGCGGCAGGTACGCGCGCACGGCGGAGTCGAAAACGGACAATCCCACGGAATCACGTTGCTTGAGAACAATGTGCGCCAGCGAAGCCGCGAGAAACTTGGCGTACTCCAACTTGCTGACTTTCCCCGAGGCGTAATTCATCGAGGAACTCGCGTCAATCAATAGGAAGCAATCAAAGTTCGTTTCCGCCTCGTACAGCTTCGTGTAGTAACGGTCCGTGCGACCGAATACGCGCCAGTCGATGTTGCGAATTGCATCGCCTGGCGCGTACTGCCGGTGATGAGCGAACTCGGTGCTGAATCCGCGAAGTGGACTGCGATGGGTTCCCACACGCAATCCTTCGACCACCTCGCGCGCGATCAGCTCCAGGTCACCCAGCTTCTGCAACACTTCGGGGTCGAGGTAGTTGGTTTGTGGCAGTTGCTCCGACATCGATTCAACCCGTTTTCCGCGCGAGTAGCTTTTCGTCTGCCGGAATTTCCGCCTGCAGCTTTTCGATCAGCGTATCGGCCGTCATTCCTTCGGAACGCGCCGCAAAACTGGGAATAATGCGATGCCGCAGGATCGGTAGACACAGCTCCTTGATATCGTCCACGGAAACATGACTTCGCCCGCGCAAGGCCGCGCGGGCTTTGCCAGCAAGAATCAAGTTCAAAGACGCCCGCGGTCCAGCTCCCCAGGCCATCATCTTCTTGACGAACTCAGGAGCATCCGGTTCCTCGGGACGCGTGGCCCGCACCAGTTCCGCCGCGTACTCAAAGACATGGTCCGCTACGGGAATGCGCCGGACGACATGCTGGAACTTCAGGATCGAGGGACCATCTACAACCTCGTTCAATACAGGCTCGTCGTCGGTGGCCACGCTTCGCATGATGTCCAGCTCTTCGGCTTTGCTCGGGTACTTGACCAGGATATTGAAGAGGAACCGGTCGAGTTGCGCCTCCGGCAGCGGGTAAGTGCCCTCTTGTTCGATCGGGTTCTGAGTCGCCAGAACAAAGAACGGCTGGTCGAGTTCATAGTCCACGCCGCCGGACGAGACGCGCTTCTCCTGCATCGCTTCGAGCAGCGCAGCCTGCGTCTTGGGCGGAGTTCGGTTGATCTCGTCGGCCAGCAACAGATTGGTAAACACCGGCCCCTTCTGGAACTTGAATCGCCGCTCGTGCGTCTCGGGGTCTTCCTGTAGCAGCTCCGTTCCAGTGATATCCGACGGCATCAGGTCCGGGGTGAACTGAATGCGCTTGAAGGATAGCGACATCGTCCGCGCCAGCGAACTGACCAGCAGTGTCTTGGCCAATCCCGGGACGCCGACCAGCAGGCAGTGTCCCCGAGCAAAAATGGCGATCATCATCTCGTCGATAACTCGATCCATGCCGACAATTGTCTTGCGCAATTCGGCGACAATCGCATCCCGTGCCTGGCCGAGTTTCTCGACGGCGGCAACATCATCGGTGCCGGGGTTGTTGTGAGGATTCTCGCTCATGGGTTTGTCTGACTCCTTCAAGTGGTGAAGTTCGGTGGGCGGGTCGCACGGCGGGACAAGTGAGTAACGCTGTCGCGCCGAACCGGCGGAGGGGGACGACAGTGGCGATGCGCGACGTTTGTTCAAACGCATATGCTAACACAACGCAACACTGACTTTGCGCAATACTGTATTTTTTTTGAGAAGTTTCACCTCCCCACGGGACGCGGCCTTGCTATGGACGGGCATTCCGGCAAAGAAGGCGGTTTCCGTTGTCTTGGCGACGGACCGGCGTAAAACGCGATGACCGCCATCGCAATTTCTGCCGACGAGTTCCGCGAGCAAGGAATGCCGACGACGCTCGCGCGTGGGACACCCCCAATGGGCGTCGTATTTCAAACATCCCTATCCGCGTGCCCGTTACAGGCCCCGCACCGTGAAATCCGGCATGCGGAGCATCCCCTACGTCGCTGAGCATCGCCTTGCCGCGTTGCTTCGACCTGCTGGCGTGCCGTATACTGGGCGGTTCCAAAAACCAGGCACCTGCTTATGGGAGGGATCGGTGATGCGAAAATTGTCTTTGCTTTTGATGGGGCTCGTCGCGGTACTCTGCTGCCGGCCGGAGACCACCACGAACACCGCCACGTCGACGACCACATCTTCCGCGGCCACATCGAATCCAGCCCCGGATATCACTCCGGCCACCGAATCCAAGGGGACCATCGGATTTTCGGCACTGACATTGACCAATCCGTTCTTCAAGATCATCGCCGAGAACCTGACGAAGGAAGCGAAGAAACACGGTTACGATGTCATCGTTAACGATGCCGACCGCGACGTGAACAAACAGGCTAAGCACATCGACAACTACATCGCCCAGAAAGTCACCGCCATCGTCATCAATCCGGCGGATCGCGTCACCATCGGCCCGGCGGTGAAGAAGGCGAATGACGCCGGTATTCCTGTCTTCACCAACGACCTGCAGTGCGTGGCTGAAGGCGTGAAGATCTCCGGGCACATCGGCACGGACAATTATCAGGGGGGTAAGCTGGCTGGCGAAGCCATGATCGAAGCGCTGGGGGAAAACGGCGGCAAGGTCTTGATACTGCACTTCAAACAAGCCAACTCGTGCGTGCTGCGCGTTGATGGTTTCATGGAAGTGATTGACGCCTACAACGAGGGCCGAGAGAGCGGCAAGATCGAAATTGTCGCGACACTTGACGGTGGCGGTCTGCGCGACGAAGGATACGCCGCCACCGCCGATGCGCTGCAAGCCCATGAACTGGACGCCGTTTTTGCCATCAATGATCCCTCAGCGCTCGGTGCCTGGACCGCGCTCAATGAAGCCCAGAAAGCCGATAAAGTAGTGATCATCGGGTTTGACGGTCAGCTGGAAGGGAAGCAGGCAATCAAGGAAGGCAAGATCTACGCCGATCCGATCCAGTTTCCGGCACAGATGGGGCAGGTGACGGCGCAGAACATCATCAAGTACCTGGACGGCGAAGAGTTTGCGGAAGTCGAATTGATTCCGACGGAACTCTACCGCAAAGCAGACGCCGAGAACGATCCGGAACTGCAATAGCCTGCACGTTTTCCTGAGTTGTTTGCCGGAATAGAATACAGCCTTGACCACGCCACTGCTGCGCATGACTGGAATCGAAAAGTCGTTTCCGGGTGTGCGTGCGCTGCGCGGCGTTGACCTGGAACTCGGCCAGGGGGAAGTGCTGGCCTTGCTGGGCGAAAACGGCGCCGGCAAGAGCACACTCATCAAGATACTCGGCGGCGCCCAGTCACCCGACGCCGGCACGATCGAAATCGCCGGCCGCACCGCTTCGATCCACAGCCCGCAGGCCGCGCAGCGACATGGAATCGCCGTGATCTATCAGGAGTTCAACCTGGTACCCGCGCTGACGGCTCGCGAGAACATTGTGTTGGGTCAGGAGCCACGTGGCCGTTTCCTGTCGTTTCGCCGCGAACGCGAGCGCGCGCAAGCGCTGTTCGAACGGATTGGGATCGCGGTCGATCCGGAATCGCCCTGCCGGGATCTCACCGTGGCCGAGCAGCAGATCGTCGAGATCGCCAAGGCCCTGGCGCTCGACGCGCGGATTATCGTGATGGACGAGCCGAGCGCCGCGTTGTCGCCGCGCGAAGTGGAAGGGCTGTTCACAATCATTGCCGAATTGAAATCGCAAGGCATCAGTATCGTCTATATCAGCCACCGGCTCGACGAGATTTTCGCCATCGCCGACCGCGTTACTGTACTCCGCGACGGCGAACAGGTGGGTACTCGAGCGATTGGCGACCTGACCCGCGAATCCATGATCGAAATGATGGTGGGCCGCAAGCTGGAGGACGAATTCCCGCCGCGTCGTACCCGGCCAACACAGTCGGCTGTCGGCCTCAAGGTTTCGAACCTGAATCGCGGTCAGGCGGTGCGGAATGTCTCGTTCGAAGTCGGTCGTGGAGAAGTCGTCGCGCTGACCGGTCTCGTCGGCGCGGGGAGGACGGAAACGGCCCGGTTGATTTTCGGCGCGGATCGGCGTGACTCCGGGGACATTGAACTGGACGGTCAGAAGCGGAGAATTCGCAGTCCTCGCGACGCCATTCGCCACGGCATCTGCCTGTTGACGGAAGATCGCAAGGCGGAAGGCCTGGTGCTGGGACTGTCGGTGCAGGAAAACTTTTCGCTGCCGAACCTGACACGTTTTTCGCGGTGGGGGTTTCTGCAGCAGCGCCGCGAACGCGCTGCCCTGGATGGCTTTGTGCAGCAATTGCAGATCAAGATTGCCGGGCGGCAGCAGTTGGCCGGGACGCTGTCCGGCGGGAATCAACAGAAAGTTGTTTTGGCCAAGTGGTTGCAACAGCACGCGGAAGTGGTGATCTTTGATGAACCGACGCGCGGTATTGATGTCGGCGCCAAGTACGAAATCTATTTGCTGATCAACCAGTTGGCCGAACAGGGGAAGGCAGTTCTGATGATCAGCAGTGAACTGCCGGAAGTCCTGGGCATGGCGGATCGGATCCTGGTGATGCATCAGGGCCGCATTACCGGCGAAATCGCGGATGCTGCCGCGGCCACGCAGCAGGCAATCATGGAATTGGCGGTGAAGTAGCGCATGAAAAAGTTTCTTTACGATAACGGTTCCGTGGTCGTCCTGGTCTTGCTGTGCCTGTATTACGCGATCGCGACCGTGGACACGATCTACCCCGTCGGTCCGGCGGCGGGACGGCAGTTGGCCAGGCAGCTGGTGGCAGCTTACGGAGACAGCACCGAGGTGATGGTCGTGGTCGGCGAATCGGCGAGTGAACGGGAATTCGCTGAGGCCGTGCGGTCCGAGCTGGAATCGAGCGGGGCGGCCGTCCATGTGTTGCTCGCCGACAAGCCTGCCACGGTTCGCCAGGGACTGGTCGAATTCGCCAGCGGCCGGCAGAAAATGGATGCCATCGCCACGCATCATGCGGGCATGCAGTGGGGTCCGTTGCAGGCGGACCGTTTGCAAGCACTCGCCAGCGAAGTGCCGGCTCTGCGCGATGTCAAAGTCCATGAGCCGCGCAGCTACCGCTGGCCAACTTTCTTTACGCAGGCCAACCTGATCAACGTGATCAATCAGAATTCGGCCATTTTCATCATTGCCATCGGCATGACGATGGTGATCATCTGTGCGGGAATCGACTTGTCCGTAGGCAGCCTGGTGGCCCTGGCCGCCGTAGTCGTGGCGATCGTGGCCGAGAAGGTATCCGCCGGCCAACCGGTCTCGACGCCTGCCATGTTGCTCTGTTGCGCCGCGGGCGTGTTGATGTGCGCGCTATGGGGCATGGGCAGCGGCATCGTGTCGACTTATTTCCGGGTCCCGGCGTTCATTGTGACGTTGGCCATCATGAGCATGGCGCGCGGCCTGGCGTTCACGTTGGCGGGATCGCCCGAGGGCATTTCGATTGACTCTGCGTTCTTGACGGAGCTTGGCACCGGCCGGACGATGGGGATTCCCAATCCGATCCTGGTGATGATCGTCCTCTATTCGGCTTCCCATATCTTCATGACGCGCACTCGTTTTGGCCGTTATATCTACGCGGTCGGCGGCAATCCGGAAGCAGCGCGTCTGTCGGGCGTCCCGGTGAAAGGGATTCTGGTCATGGTGTACGCCGCAGGCGGCGCGCTCACCGGATTGGCCGGAGTGATTGAGACCGCTCGGTTTGAAAGCGGCGACCCGAAACTCGGCGAGGGTTTCGAATTGCAGGTCATTGCGGCCGTGGTCGTCGGCGGCACCAGCCTGTTCGGGGGCGAAGGGCGCATTGTCGGGACGCTGGTCGGCGCGTTGATCATCGCTGTCATCGACAATGGCTTGAACATGGCGGGTGTCGACTCTTACGCCCAAATGATCGTCTTCGGCCTGCTGATCCTGGCCGCCGCCCTGCTGGAACAACTGAAAAAGTACGCCTGGAAGCGCATGTCGGCAAAATAGCGAGAATGGGAGCAGGACATGTCAGTCCGATCATCCTACGACTTTTTCCTGATGGCCGTGACCGTGGCCATTGCGACAATCTGGTCGGCCATCCGACCGGTCGACTAGGCGAACTTCTGCTCCTTCGACGGATTCAAGATCAGGGACTGCGTGAACCGGGTCAACTCTGACGTGCTCGCGGCCCGCGGCATGCCTGCCGGTTGATGCTCGCCGATCGGCGTTGCTGGTAGTATACTGCCCTTATGGATGCAGCTTACTCGAACTTCGGACAGTACCCGCAAACACGCCTGCGGCGCAATCGCCGACACGATTGGTCACGGCGATTGACGTGCGAGAATGCCTTGTCGGTAGACGACCTGATCTGGCCGATCTTCCTCTGCGAAGGGCAGCAAGTGCGGCAAGACGTTCCCTCGATGCCGGGCGTACAGCGGTTGTCGATCGATCTGCTGGTGGAGGCAGTCGGCGAGGCCCGGGCATTGGGGATTCCGGCCGTCGCCTTGTTCCCGGCGACCGAACCGTCCTTGAAGACCGCGGACGCCAAAGAAGCCGTGAATCCGGATAACCTGGTGTGCCGTGCTGTGCGGGCGGTGAAAGAAACGCACGGCAATGCCATCGGAGTCATCTGCGACGTGGCGCTCGATCCGTATTCCAGCCACGGCCAGGACGGACTGGTCGAAGACGGATATGTGGTCAACGACCCGACGAACCTGGTGCTCTGCCAGCAGGCCATTGTGCAGGCGGCTGCGGGCTGTGATGTCATCGCGCCGTCGGACATGATGGACGGCCGCATCGGCGCGATCCGCCGCGCGCTGGATGAAGCCGGCTACGATCACGTGCAGATTATGGCGTACGCCGCCAAGTACGCTTCGGCGTTCTATGGTCCGTTTCGCGATGCGGTCGGTTCGTCCGGCAACCTGGGGAGCGGAGACAAAAAGACGTACCAGATGACCCCAGCCAACAGCGACGAAGCGCTGCGCGAAGTCGGCTTGGACATTGCCGAAGGGGCGGACATGGTGATGGTCAAGCCGGGTATGCCCTACCTGGATATCGTGGCCCGGGTCAAGCAGACGTTCCGCGTGCCGACGTTCGCCTATCAAGTGAGCGGCGAATACGCGATGCTCTGCGCCGCCGCCCAACACGGCTGGCTGGATCATGACCGCGTCATGCTGGAAAGCCTGTTGGCCTTCAAGCGCGCCGGCGCCGACGGCATCTTGACCTATTTTGCCATGCAAGCCGCCAGGCTGTTGCGGTAGCCCCGCCTGCTTGTGGTACGCCGATTCGCGCTCCTTATTGGAAAGCGTTATCTGTGCGGCAATCTGCCAGAATACAAGCACGCAGCGCAAGCAAGTGTGTTTGGACTGCCAGAATACAAGCACGCAGCGCAAGCAAGTGTGTTTGGACGGAGGTTACCACATGGACGCTCTTTAAATGGAAAGCGTTATCTTGTGCGGGGTTCGCCAGAACGCGGGTCAACGCATGCCGTTGGCATGCGGCTAGAGTTAAACGCGTTGCGTATTCGCCGTAGAACTCCAGTCTGCTACGATTGCTCCGACGGATATGAGAACGAAGAGTACATGTCCGACGATGAGGTCGACGGTGTTGGGTTTGCCGAGGTGATCCGGAATGAATGTCGTCTCGTTTGCGCCGCTCTGGCCCATCGTCAGCCATCTACCGGGCAAGGCCCAGTCACGGATTGCACCGCCCTAGATCCCTCGCGGGTTCTGGTATAATTGCGGTACGAACCGAGTGGAGACCCGGATGTCACAACTGGAATTGCTGTCGCTACTAGTCAAGGTGCTCAACGATTTGCAGATCGACCATATGCTCGTGGGATCGTATGCATCGAGTTACTACGGAGAAGCTCGGTCAACCCACGACGTTGATCTGGTAATCCATATCGAGCCCGCAAAGATCCCGGAGTTTGTAGCGAGTTTCGCCCCGGACCGGTACTATATCAGCGAAGCGGCTCTCCGCGAGGGACGGATGGCCAATCTCATCGATACACACACCGGTGACAAAATGGATTGCTTCCTTCTGGACGACGACCCGTACAACCGCCAAGCGTTTTCGCGGCGCACGCTAAGAAACATCCTGGGCATCGACATTCCGCTGGCCTCGGCGGAGGACACCGTCTTGGCGAAACTGAAATGGAGTGAGCTTGGCGGCGGATTACCGCAGCAACTCGACGACGCTCGCGCGATTCTTCGCCACCAACGAGACCGGCTCGATTTGACCTACCTGGCGGAGCAAGCGAAGGCGCTGGGGCTGAGCCGATGGCTGACCAACCTGCTCAAGGAGACGGACGATGCCTCATGAAAAGCTGGAGCATCAGTTGGCGGCAGCGACGGAAGCCGGACGTAAGGGATTGGCCGTTTGGGAGCGCGCGATGCGTTCGTTGCCGGGCGAGCAGAAGATTGCCAAGGCGTTCGAGTTGACCGAGTCCACTCGGCAAATCATGCGAGCCGGAATACGCTGCAGCCATCCGGAAGCGAGCGAAGACGAGATTCAGCGGATCTACGTCGATCGCTTGCTGCACTGCCACGGAACGTCGCTGGCGGAAATTCGACAGAAACAGAAAGCTGAACGAAGCGGCCGCGACAGGCGGAACGATTCCTGAAGGCGTCCGGTCGAAATCGAGGTTCGACCGGTGCCCTCCGGCGAGAGTGACGCATGACGAAGCATAAGGCGAGTGGCTCGCGAGAGGTCGTCATTAAGGAAGTTGGCCACGGATGAACACAGACGAACACAGAAATTGGAGGAAGTCGTCGGGAAGGAAGTTAGCCACGGATGAACACAGATGAACACAGAAGTCGGAGAAGGTCGTCGGGAAGGAAGTTGGCCACGGATGAACACCGATGAACACAGAAGTCGGAGAGGGTCGTTATGAAGTCCTTGTTCAAGCTCCGGCAAATCGAGACACGGCTGGGATTCGGCGAGTGGTATTTTGTTCACGGTGACGCTACCGGATGATGCAATGACATTCCCCTTTCATCCGTGTTTATCCGTGTTCATCCGTGGCTAGAGCTCTCGTCGCGTAAGTGTCGCGTCATTTTCGCCACGTGGCGGCTGATTCGGCGAGTAACTGTACGAGTTCGTCGGCGATCGGCTCATCGCTTGGGGGCGGGGTTGTTGGAGTCCAGGCTTTAGCCGTCCTTGATTCCGGAATATCGCCTAAAGGCTGTACTCCAGCAGGCGTAGTGTGGTGCCACCGGGAGCCAGAGCGACCACGGCCCACCGGAAGCGGCGCGGACTCTGGTGGCCCGTTCTCGTCGCCTTGTAGCGAAACTCGCAGAGAGTTTCGACGGAGTTCGCCCGGCGGCCGAAATTCTTGGCGACTTTCGCTACGTGGTTCCTCTGCTTCGCCTTCTGCCGCCACGATCATCATTACCGGCGGCGGTGCGGGATTGGTTGGCGTGATCGGTTGTAACGCAGTTTGAATGTTCGTGGTATGATCGCGGGCAATGGCCAGGTCCGCTCCATCGACGATGTTGTCGCGGTTGAAGTCGAAACGATTGTCGATACCGGCCGGATCGGCGGCGTTGTCGCGAGCGCCGGCGAAGTCGAAGGCGTTGACGATGGGTTGGGCCGATTGGCAATCGGCCCTACAGTCGCCCGATTCGCCGGGGGCACTGCCGACGTAGAACACGTCGTCCTCGGTAAGGCCCGTGTTGCCGTTGGCCTTGACCGTCACTTCCAGCCACCGTCCGACGATCGTCCTCGCGTTCCAGGTCAACTCGACACGGTTGATATTCCCCGCGCCATCACCATTGCGGTTCGTTACGGCAGGCATGGCGACGAGAGGCACCCAATTCGCGACGTCGGCGCTGTTGCCAATGCGAAACTCGAAATCGCCGACCGAGACCGACGTTCCCGGCAAGTCGACCATCACGCCCGTGATGCCGTCGGGGTGGCTGATGATGTTCGTAAAGCTGGACGCCACGCCCGGCAACAACACTTCCTTATCCACCGCCATCGCCGCGTCGTTACCGCTGGGGCCGCCGGTATCGAAGGACGAGCCTTCGTAGTGCACAAAGCGGCCGGTCGCCCGCTCGACCGCGCCGATGTCGATTGCCGAGCCTTGCGGCCGCGGCACGCCGCGCTGGTCGGTAATGCGGCGGATCACGGCTGTCATGAACGTGGCGTCGCCCGAGTCGTTTGGATCGCCGTTGGCGCCGGCCGGATCATGCGCGATGTCGATCGTGTCGCCGGGCTGTACGTTGGGGATGATCACTCTAAGCGTCACGCCGGTCGCGTCCGTGGCGCCGATGCTGGCCGCGTACAGACCGGCGCCGTTGTGATAGATCAGGCCCGTGCCA
>CALBSZ010000148.1 GCA_937967665.1 uncultured Planctomycetaceae bacterium | reverse complement strand
TTCACTGCCGAACGGCGGCGGCGTTTCCGGCTTCATGTCGAACATGTCTTGATGCGGTGGGCCGCCGTTCAGCCACACCAGGATCATCTGCTTGGCCTTGGCCTTTGGTGCATCCCTGCGTGATTCCGCTGCGCGGAGCAAATCGACCATCGACATCCCGAAAAGGCCCGCTCCACCGATCCGCAGAAAATCGCGGCGCGCGAGTTGGCGGTATTGTTCACATGACGAATTTGAGTTCATGCAATGTTTCCTTTCTCATTCGCTGCCAGCTTGAGCCGTCTGTGTCGTCGACTTGTAACCCGGTGCGGCGATGAACGTCAGGACGTTCATCTTGGCCGAGTCCTTTTCTTCGACGTTCCAGATACGAACCTCGCCGTCGAGACTGCCGGTAGCCAAACGCTTCGTGGCTGAGTTGTAGTCAAGCGCGAACACCCATTCCTGGTGGCCGCTGTATTGGCTGATTTGATTTCGTTTTTCTGCGTCGTGCTGCCGCGCGGACTTGTCCGATGAGCAGGCAAAGACGAGATTTTCGTCGAGTGTGAGATGAAAAATCTCGCCGCCGAAACCGCTGATGTCGTGGATGTGCTCGCGCTTCTTTTTCTTCATATCCTTGTCCTCGTACCCCTGGTCCGTCGAATGCCAGACACGGATGCGATTGTCACCACCACAACTGATTACGCGGCTGCCATCTGCGTTGAAGGCAATGTCGTAAACATTGGCGCCGTGATCGGAATAAGTCAGCATCAAACCGCCGGTTTTGGCGTCGAACACTTTGCAGGTTTTGTCGCGCGACGCAGACGCGAGCTTGCTGCCGTCCGGACTGAACGCGACACCCATCACCCAATCGGAGTGATCGCCGATGACCAACTCCAGTTTGCCACTGGCGACATCGAAAACTCGCACCTTGTGATCAGCGCCGCAGGCTGCCAGACGTTTGCCGTCGGCGCTGAATGCGATGTCGAACGCGCAATCGGACATCGAGCCAAAGTGCCGGATCAACGTACCGTCCGCGGGATTGAACAGTTTCACATCGCCCAACTGAGCTGGCGTGCCGCTGGCTGCGGCCAACTGCGAACCGTCTTTGTTGTAGGCCAGCGCGTATGTTCGCTCGGCAACATTCTTGATGCGCCGCGCAAGAGTGCCGTCTTCGACGTTCCAGATCGTGATTTCATGGTGACCGCTGACGGCCAGCTCTTTCCCGTCTGGCCGAAACGCCACCGCTGTAATCGGAAACGGCCGCACGTACGTTTCCGGCGGATCAGAATGCGTCCAGATGACGGTCGAAACGAGATCGGCCTTGGGATCATCTCCATCGAATTTGGCTCCGCCCGCAATCCAAGTCTTGATCACATCGGTTTCTTCTTTGGAAAGAGCGTCCGCATCCTTGGGCATCCGCGAATTGGCGTCTTGTTCGGCGATCAACTGAAACAGATAGCTGTCGTCCGGCTTGCCTGGAGTGACCGACACGTCTCCCGACTCGCCCGGCTTCATCAGCGCTTCAAACGTGTGAAGCTGATACTCACCCTTAAACTTCTGCTCGCCGTGACACGCCAGACAGCGCTTTGCCAAAATCGGCGCCACGTCGTTACGAAAGCTGACGGATTGAGCTTTCGCCAGAGAAGCAAATACGATTCCGATCGCAACCGCGGTGAACGTTTTGATCATCAAGAGTTTCATAGTATCTCCGCTACTTTTTGGTTCGGGAAAGCAACCACTGGCCCGCTTCAATACTCTTGTCCGCGGAAAGTGAAAGCTGTTCGTTAGCCTTTGCATCACGGTAGGCTCTAGTCGTGCTGGCAAGTGTCGTTTTAACGTTGTCGGCAGGAATACGCCGATTTAGTCCATCAACAAAGTTTTCCATACGCAATGGCCGCGGCGCTATGGAGGCAGCAACGTCCGCAATGTCGCCGACCGTCAACGCCCCCGGTACGACTGTGTCGTGCGGGACGTACAGGAATCGGCTGTCCAGCAGCGATTGAAAACTGGCAAACGTGCCGCTCGCATAGACCGCCTTCACGTCTTCCTCGAATAGCGCGCCCAGCAACGCGAGCAGCCCGCCGGAGGGTTCGGCTTGAGCGTTCGGGTTGTCCACGCCATGCGGCACGACTTCGCTGCGGTCCTTTGGATTGACTTCCGCCAACGAATCGCCCCACAGAGCGATAGGACCGCCGTTGCTTCGCGTGCGGACAAACCGCAACACGCTGCGCAGATCCCGCACTTGCGAACCGAGCAGCGTTTGTCCCAGCACTCGATCGCGACAGGACAACGTCGTGCCGGTGCTTCGTGGCCCAATGGAACTCCCCGAGCGCGTTTCGCCAGTGCCACGCAGGTCCGGCAGGCATACGACCGCGCCACCTGCGATCAGCGTCGCAATCTCCTTCGACCGTGCGTCGAGCGTCTGCTCCTTCCCATCGCTCGAAAACATCACGACCGCAGCTTGGCTATCCAGAGCCGAGCTATAAACCAGGACGAGCGGAACGACGATTCCATCTTCGACTTCGAGCAGCACACGTTCGACAACAACATCATCATCCATCACCTTCTTCGTTACACGAATCACCTTCGGGTCCGCGGCAGGTTCAACATTGCCGAGCAACTTCGACCAGCCGTCGCGAACGTTCTTTCGCCGTGCTGCAAAATCAAGCGATTCACGTTCACGCCTGGCCTTCGCCAGCCTGTCATCGGCCAGCTTGCGGACGAGTTTGTGAACGGGTTGCGGATCGAGCTTCTTTAGGGCTGCGGGGGTGAAGCACATCAACTCCTTGGTTTCGCGCCGCTGCTGAAACTCTTCCTGCGGCGGCTCCATGTCGAACCACCGTTGCAAATGTGGATAGAACTTGCGGCGATGAAAGACGCCGACGTTGTTGCAGTGGGTGTTCTCCGGCGGACGGCCCTTCAGATGGCCGCGGCCCGCCGCCACATCCAGATGGTCCCGCGCGTCGTAAAAACCGAACACCTTTTCAAGCCGTGGCCAAACCGGATCGCGCTCGCGTTCCCAGCCGAACTCGAACGAGTAGATCAGCCGCCGCGGTGCGACCGATCCAACAATCGTCCAATGAGCAAAGCCATCGCGACCACCCAGCCGCAAGCAGCGAGTTGTTTCCCAATAGGCGACGCCAAAATAGTAGAACTCGTTCTCAGCGTCCTTTGGGATTGCGTAATCGGGTTGAGGTCCGCCAAAGTTGAAAGGAGCGACCGCCGCAATGCGCGGATCGAGTGCCGCGGCCACTCCGGCAGGATCGCCCCCACCAGCCACCGATCCGATCAAAACGATGCGGTCTTTGTCGACTCCATCCATCGAACACAGCAAGTCCACGCCGCGCATTAAGTCCCAGGCCATCCAGCCGATTAAGCTTTCGCCGACGAGTTGAAGTTGCAATCCGGTGTTGTAACGAAAGTAGTAGTCCTGGCGTCCAACGCGAAACGACTTTGGATACTGTTCGCTGCTGACAAACGGATGTTGCCGTCTTTCGCCATGCCCCAGGTGATCCGGCACGAGTACCACCCAACCCTGCCGCGCCCAAGTCATGCCCATGTCCTGGAGTTCGCCCTGCGTTTTCGGATTGTGGTGGCTGTGCGAGAACAATACGGCCGGCATCGACTTCTTGGGCTTCGCCGGCCGGTAGAGATTCGCCGTCACGAACAATCCGGGGCGACTCTCGTAGACGACGTTTTCGATTTCGTAGCCGTCGTCTTCAATTCGCCCAGTCGTCTCAACCTTGAGGTTTTCAGGGGGCAGTGGAAACTGGCCAAGTGATTTGCGCAACGAACTGATTCGCAGATCGCGAAACTGCTCCCAGTCCTCGCGCGTCTTTACCTTGTACCAGGCTTCGTTTTCCCGTTTGATCGCCAGCAACCGTCGGCGTTCGATGTCGCGAGCCAACATTCCGGAATACGCTTCGCGCTCTTCGTCCGAGAGTACCTTGGTTTCCAATTCTCGCAGCGTCTTTTCGAGATCAGCGGCGGATGCGTCTCCGCCGCTTCCCATCAAAACCAAAGCAGAAAGTAGAATGATCCCGCTAACGGTTGAAAACGTCCGCCAGCAAATCAGCCGGAACGCGTTAGCGTCCGGTTCTGCCCGATGAAAACCGTGGGCTAATGCCCAGCGGCTGAGATTTGGAATCATTTTCATGCCAGTGCCTCCTGGATCAGTGGAGCGTCTTCCACGATCAGTTTGTGTGGTCGATTTTCGGTGGAGTACAGAGTCTGATCGGGATCAATGCCCAGCAGTTGATAAAGCGTGCGGCCGAAGCTTTCGACTTTGTAGAAGTTGTCGGTGACGTAGGCCGCGTGGGCATCCGTCGCGCCGACAACTTTGCCGCGCGTGAAGCCGAGTTCATAGCGAAATCCCTTCTTCGTGTGTTACACATCAACCGGATACGCCGACGAGGATGTGGACTTTGTCCTTCGCTTACACGTCGGGTTACAGTTAATGGTTCAAAATGAATTCCCGTGAGTTTAGTAGACTCCACATCACGTCTTGAAACGCACGCAACGATGAATCTCGCTGTTGGACGTACGACAAGCACGATTGCTGTTCGGTTTCGGTGGGCAGACGGCTGACCGCCGTCAGGTAGAGTTCTTCAATGCGCCGGCCGTCTTCTGCCACATCGGAGACGATCTGCGCAACGCGGCGGCGTTGGTATCGCGCTCGCAGTCGCATTGCACTTCGGTACTGCGAAGCGGGCGCCCGAAAATCTTGAAGGCGTAACCGAGGTCCGCAGTTTGGTTCTCGCGGCTGGTCACACCGGCAACTTCGATCGCCCTGGCACCCTGCGGCAGATAGAGTTTTTCCGGATACTCTTCCTGTGAACCAGTCGCCGTGTTCACCGCGTCGACGAGCACTTCGGCCAGCAGTCGCCGCAATTGGAAGGACGCGAAATTCGTCCGCGCCGCGACGGAATGTTCGGTGTTCGGCGGCGTCGAAGAAAGCTGATACGTGCGGCTTGAAGCGATCGTCTGATGCAGCCAACGCAGGTCGTATTTGTTCTCGATGAATTTCCTCGCGAGTTCGTCGAGCAACTCAGGATGCGAGGGCGGATTCAGCGGCGAAAGGTGGTCGGGCGGATCGACAATGCCGCGGCCGAAGTAGTGTGCCCACACGCGGTTGACGATCGCCTTGGCAAAGAACGGGTTGTCCTTTTGTCGCAGCCACTGTACGACCAGTTCGCGGGGATCTTGTTCCTTGTTGACCTCGCTCGGTTCCGCCGCACCGAGCAAACGGAACTTGTCGCTTCGCTGCGAACCGAGCGGGCTGGAGACGCTGGCGTGGTTTACTCGCTCGGCGTCGTGGCGGACGTCCGTGCCGAAACGCTTCGGGCCGTTTGTCATGCGCCCCTTTTTGGCTTCCAGCTGGGCGATCTCCTGCTCGATCTTTTCCTTTTCGGATGTGAGCTGCGCGAGTTCGCCGTCGAGTTGCTGGATCGTGTTCTGATCTTTGTTTCCGCCTTTCGCGCGATTCAGTTCATCACGTTTTTTGTTGAGTTGGTTGTTTGCTTCCCGCAGTTTCTTGTCGCGCAACTCTTTCAACTGCTTGTCCAGCTCTTTAGCGTCCTTGGGAAGCTGATCGAACATCTTGGCGATGGCTTCGGGCAGCGACTTCTTGTCCGTGTAACGAGCGCCTTTCACCTGATTGAAAAAGTTCGCAAAGCTGAGCAAGTCGTCCTGCGTCCAGACATCGTGCGGATGTCGATGGCATTGGGCACATTCCATGCGTAAGCCGAGGAACGAGTGCGCGATTTGCACGGTGCCTTTCACGCCGGTCGCGTCCTTGCGTTGCCAGTACAGATCGAGCGAGCGGCGTTTGGCATAGACGGGTAACTCCGTATCGTTCCGCGCGTTTTCTTCGGCCATGGCGAGCACTTCGTCGATCCAAGCCTCGAACGGACGCCCGTCGCGGCTGGTCGCGGTGAGAACCCGCGCGGCGAGTTCATCGTACGGCAGATTGTCTTCCAGCCGTGCTCGGATCCATTGATAGAACCGCCTGTTCTCAGCCGGTTCGACGAAGGCAAAGTTGTGGTTAAAGTCGCTGGGCCGCAGCAAGTCGCAGAACTTCGTCGCCCACAGCGCCGAATAGCCAGGTCGCTTCAGCAACTCGTCAATCTTCTTTTCCCGCTTTTTGGGATCACTGTCGGCAAGGAACTTACGAATTTCATCGGGATCTGGCAGCGCGCCGCAAATGTCCAGGCTCGCACGACGAAGAAACGTCGCGTCGTCGCAAAGTCCGGCGGTCGGGACGTTGAGTGTCCGCAGCTTGGCGAGGACGTGTTCGTCGATGAAGTTGTTCGCCTTGACGTCGGCAAAGTCGATCTTCGGACCTGGAACGACGACCATCGCCACGGCGGGCTCCGCCCCATACCGTACGACAATCGCTGTGCCGCCTACCGCCGTGGCGTTAATCGTAGCGTTGCCGTCCACCGAGACGACATCCTTGTTGACCGAATCGAACCGACAAAGCCGCGTCACATCTTCAGTTGTGCCGTCGCTAAACTCGGCTTCGACCTTCAATGACTCGGACTGCCCCATCGCAATGGTCTGCTGACTCGGCGTCACCGTCACTCGAAGGACGCGCGATTCTTCCAGCGAATTAAGTGCAGCACCCCGTTCCAACCATTGCTTGAGGAGTTTGTACTCCGGTCCGTGCTGTTCCATGACCTTTCCGCCGCCATGCGAAACGGCACCGGTTGGTTTGAGCAGCAGCAAACTTGATTCGATGTTGGAGAGATTCACGCGCCGCGAAGCGAACTCTCTCAGCAAGCTGGCGTGATCTTGTTCGGGATCAACACCGAACAGCGAGAGCCGAAAGCCGTTCTCGCCTTTCACCTTTCCGTGGCAAGTTCCGGCATTGCAGCCCAGCCGACTGAAGAGCGGGACGACGTGGCGGCTGAACGTGGGTTCGGACGTCGGGAACGTGTTTGATGCCGACTTATCGTCCGCCGCAGAATGGGCGCTGATTGTCATTGCCGCCATGACGGAGATGACACACAGGATTCGCTTCATAACCTAAGCTCCTGCTTGCAATTGAGGCGATCGTTTATGATACCCCAGCACTGCAAATTGCCGCTGCCGAGACGCCCATTCGCAATTCGATTGTCTTTGTGTCATTCGTCTTCCATTTCAGTCATATCATCCCATGATCAGCCGCTGGGCGTTAGCCCACGGTTCGCGGCAAACCGGACGCTAACGCGTGCCGGCTGATTTCGTTTCCGGATGCAGCCACTGTTGATCGACAACCGACTTGGGCATGGATGGGCTGCTCCAGAGCAGTCGCATCTTGGCATCGCCGTGACGGTCCCAGTATTCGAGCTTGATTGGGTAGCGCCGGCCCTTCTCAAGTTGAATCGGCCGACCGTCCTCTTCCGCCCCCATGCTCGCCCAACTGTTGATCAGCATTTCACCGTTCACTCGCACGCGAACGCCGTAATGAGCGACTGTCCAGAACGTGTACTCTCCACTGTGCGGGACTTCGATCTCGCCCGTCCAACGCACGGAAAACGAGTTGTTGAATGTTGGATCTGGGCTCTCTTTTCCCCAATGAAAATCAACGCGTGGATCAATCCTCGTGAAGTGCTTTCCACCAAATTGTGCTGAGTTGAAGTAATCCCCGCGCAGCCCATGTCCCCAGCCGCGCCAGATCGTTTCGGGCTCGATTGGCTGCGGCATTGTGGGGCGTTGGTCAGAAGATGCCGTGCTTTCTTGATGTTGGCTGATTTCGACGAGCTCTGCCGTACTACCGAATACCACTTTGCCAGATTCAACTCGGACGACACTCGCCGCCTCGGCGCGAACGAACTCGAATCGCGTGCCAATCACCTCAACACGGTCGTATTGATTCGGATTGACCACCAGCGGAGCGCCCTGCGGCTGTGCTGCGACGGCGGCAAACAAACCGCCTTGCCAAAGTGTGAGATGTTTTCCAGAGCGATTCGACTCAATCTTGATCTCCGTGTCGCCGCGTAACTCGATCTTGGTTCCGTCAGGATACATCAGCGTTGCGTAGGAATTCTTCGAAGTCCGCAGCGAGTCACCCAAATCAAGCGTCGTGTTTTCGCTGGCCTCGTCGGTTGAGCCATCCTTCTCGACTCGATGAACGTCACCGAACGTACCCGTGACTTGCGGCCGCAGATCCTCGATGTTGACGACCGCCTGACCGCCGAACCGGTCGAGAATCAACTTGTGGACGTCAAAGTGGTACCCGACGAAACCCACAATCAAGAGCACGGCCGCGGTGATCAGTACCCCGACGCGTGCGCGAGGGCGACTCGCTGACGGTCCCTCGCTGGCGCTTCGCGTTACTTTCGTCATCCGCTGAAGTTCGCGAACGACGCTTTCGTCGTGCAACGACTCCTGAAGCTGCTCGCCGATCGCACACGAGAGCGAGAAGTGTTCAACCGCCGCAGCGCGGGCAGCAGGATCTTTCTCCAACAGTTCCGACAATTCGTCAGCTTCGACCGCCGACAGTGTGTCGTCTTCCCAGGCGAGGAGCAATTCCGCAAGCCGTTTATTCATCGCCAACACCTCCCAGTTCGAGCCGCTTCTCGATACACTTTTCGAGCTGTGCGCGAACGCGCGACAGCATCTTCCGCACCGCCTCGGACGATCGTTCGAGTCGCTCGGCAATTGCGACCGATGTAAGCCCTTCGAAATAGCGCATGTTGATCACGTCGCGCGAGTGATCAGGCAACAATCGCAAACATTCTGCCAGCGCGATCGAACGCTGCTTCGACAATTCCGCTGCGGGCTCGGCCTCTTGGAAGGCCAGTTCCAGCACGTCGAGCAAACGTTCGTTGGCGACAACCTTGCTTCGCTGCTTCGAGCGCCAGTGATGCATCACCAGGTTGCGGGCAATCCCGCGACACCACGCGCCAAATTCGCGTGAGTCCGCCGGTGTTTGCTCCTTCTTCATCACTCGGACGCCGACTTCCTGAAAGATGTCCTCGGCATCGTTCGAGTCACGCACGAGCGCATGGATGTAGCTCAGCAGCATATGCCGATGCTGGAGAAACAGTCGGGAAAGGGATTCATCGTCAGCCACGCGGACACTCCTTCTGCCACTTAATTCCCGCAGAATCGCAAGTGTGACCTTTTTTGACGATAATGGCAGCCTGTTCGCAACGTAAGTTGGCGTCAAAAGGTGACTTAAATGCCGACCAATACCGGCAAACGCACCTCCGCTTCCAACATGAAAGGAACAATCTCGATGAATCGCATGTTTCTTGTTCTTACCCTTTTTGGGCCTTTATTCGGAACTGCAGTTTACGCTGAAGAAACGGCTCCGAAGACTGTCTCGCGCGAAACCGTTGCGCATATCAAAGAGCGGCTGGACGGCGAATACAAATCGTTGGATGCCTTGTACAAGCACTTCCATTCGCATCCGGAGTTGTCGCTGGAAGAAGAGGACACCGCCGCGCAGTTGGCGAAGGAACTACGCGATGCCGGTTTCGACGTCACGGAGAAAGTCGGCGGGCATGGCGTCGTGGCGGTCCTGAAAAACGGCGAAGGTCCGACGATCATGGTGCGAGCGGACATGGACGCGCTGCCGATCGTCGAGATGACTGGACTGCCCTACGCGAGCAAAGTCCGCGCGCGCGACAAGTACGGGCGACAGGTTGGCGTGATGCACGCTTGCGGACACGATCTGAACATGACCTGCCTGGTCGGGACGGCAGGAATGCTCAGCGCGATGAAAGATAAGTGGAGCGGCACGCTGGTCTTTATCGGACAGCCGGCCGAAGAAATCGGAGCCGGTTCGCGGATGATGCTTGCTGACGGCCTATTCCATCGCTTTCCAAGGCCGGACTTCTGTCTGGCGACACACTGCGACTCCCGTTATCCGCACGGTCATGTCAATTATCGCGCGGGCCAGATGCAGGCCAACGTCGATTCGGTGGACATGACCGTGTTGGGCAAAGGCGGTCACGGAGCGGCCCCGCACACCACGGTCGATCCTGTTGTACTCGCGGCCCGCATCGTGCTCGACCTGCAAACGATCGTCAGCCGCGAAGTCAATCCGCTGAATCCGGCAGTCGTCACTGTCGGCTCGATCCACGGCGGCACGAAGCACAACATCATTCCCAGCGAAGTCAAGCTGCAGCTCACCGTGCGCACCACGACGGACGAAGTCCGCCAGCAGGTGCTGGAAGCCATCGAGCGAATCGCCAAGGCAGCTGCGGCCTCGGCCCGCGCGCCTGAACCGATCATCGAATTGCACGATCATTTCACACCGGCCCTCGTCAACGACGAAGACCTGACGATGAAAACGGTGTCTTTGTTTCGCGAGGTCTTGGGACGCGAGTTTGTGCACGAACGGCCGATGAGTCTCGGCGGCGAGGACTTCAGCCGATACATCCGGGCCGGTGTGCCGGGTTTCTATTACTTCGTCGGGTCCGCTCCGCCGGATCTGGTTGCCGAGGCACGCAAAGGTGGCCGCCCGCTCGCCAAAACACACACGGACAAATATTTCCCAGTTCCCGAACCTACGATCAAGACCGGCGTGCTGACGATGACGGCGGCCGTGTTGAATCTCATGGGGAAGGATTAAATCCGAGAATCATTAAGCACAAAGACAATCCGTTTGGCATTTTGCAGTTGAGTCCGTTCTGCTCGCGTTCAATGTACAATCCATTCGTACGAAAACCTGTTTTCGAGAATTTGGATACGACAACATGATCGTTCGGTGGATTTTATTCTTCGCCTGTGGTGCCACGGTAATTGACTTTGCTCAGGCAGAACCGACGCAGCTCGCTAAGGAACTGGCCGAGTTGTCTCCGGAAGTCTTGTCGGATGAACTGAGTGAACAGTTCAAGGACCAGACTTGGCGCAGTCTAAGAGCGCGCGGAGACGAAGTGAATCGGCGCGACGTGGAGAATTGGCGGGCCGTCAAAAACCGAGAAGATTGGGAACAGTTGCGCAACAAACAACTGAGCCGGTTGCGAAAAGCATTGGGCGAATTTCCAGAAACGCCGAATGACCTTGACATCCAAGTCACCAAGAAGATCGAGGGTGAAGGATACGTCATCGAGAATCTCGTTTATCGCACGCGGCCTGGTTTTTGGGTCACTGCGAATTTGTACCGGCCTGCGAAAACCAGTGAAAAGATGACCGGCATTCTGATTGCTCATTCACACCATCGGCCGAAAACCCAGGGCGAATTGCAGGACATGGGCATGACCTGGGCGCGGAATGGGTGCCTGGTGCTAGTGATCGACCAGGTGGGGCACGGCGAGCGAGCCGATCACCCGTTTCAAAGCGAACAGGACTACAAGAAAAAGGACTCGGACTTCCGCTGGTGGCGGCAAGACTATTACTACCGATTCGACACAAACGTGCAGCTTGAGCTGGTCGGACAGAGCCTGATGGGCTGGATGGCGTGGGATCTGATGCGAGGCGTTGATCTGCTGCTTGCCCGGCCTGGCATTGATCCCGACAAGATTATCATCCTCGGCGCCGTGGCCGGGGGTGGCGATCCGGCGGCAGTCACCGCTGCGTTAGACCGGCGCATCGCGGCGTCCGTGCCGTTCAACTTTGGCAAGGTGTCTCCCACAAGCCGTTTCGCTGACTCGGACGATCCCGATCTGAAGTTCAACTACTTGGGTGGAACCGATTGGGAGAGTACGCGCAACCTGCGGCGAACCGGAGTCGATGGTTTTTTCCGCTGGCTGATCGTGGCCAGCACGGCGCCGCGGGCACTCATCTACGCCCACGAATTTGCGTGGGATGCGGAGCGTGATCCAACCTGGGCCAGACTCAACAGAATCTACGGCCTCTATGATGCAACGGACAAGATCGACTATGTCGTGGGCCGCGGCCACGTTAGACTCAGACCGCCGGCGGCAACGCATTGCACAAACATCGGCCGGGTCCACCGCGAGAGGATTCATCCGGCATTCAAGCGATGGTTCGGCATCAACGTCACTCAGGATGATGAATACAGCCAGCGTCTCGAAGCGGAAGAACTCCGCAGCATGACGGACAAGGCTCACCGCGAACTCAAGCCGCGGAAGCTGTTTGAAATCGTGACCGATCTGGGTCGCGAAGAAGTGAGCGCGGCGCGAAAGCAACTGGCGAGCAAAACGCCCACCGATCGCCGCAAGCAACTGCAAACCGATTGGCAGGAATTGCTGGGCGACATCCAGCCCCGCGAGAATGCGAAAGTGCTTTCTCAAAAATCAGAGGCCACGGCGGACAAGTCCGTCGTCATCCAGCGCATCGCTTTACAAACCGAGCCCGGTATTGTCGTGCCGCTGATATTGCTGTACCCTCGCCACAACAAGAAGCCGTCGCGCGTCGTTGTAGCGGTATCTCAAGCGGGCAAAGCAAAGTTTCCGCAGGAGCGATCCAGAGAAATCTCAGAACTGCTCGACGCCGGCGCGGTTGTGTGTTTGCCAGACGTACGCGGGGCGGGCAAATCGCGGGGTAGTCGCGGCGAATTGGGGTCGGCTTCGTACTACGCGTTGTATTTTGAGACGCCCCTGCTTGGTTACCGCTTGCGGGACCTCCGAGCGGTCTTGCAGTATCTGCGGATGCGAAAAGATCTCGATCCGCGCGAATTCGCGTTGTGGGGAGATTCGTTTACGCCGCCCAATCCGAAAGACACCGACTTTCAAGTTCCCAAGCGAGTGGGCGGGCGGCCAAAGTTTTCGGAACCCTTGGGCGGGTTGCTGGCGATGCTCGGCGCACTTTACGAAGACGACGTGAACACAGTTTACATTCACGGCGGCTTGAGCAGCTATCGTGACGTGCTCACCGGCCCGTACGTTTACATTCCGCACGATGTCGTTGTTCCTGGCGCATTGACCAAAGGCGACCTCGCGGATCTGGCCGCGTCACTCGCACCGTGCCGCTTGCGATTCGACGGACTCGTCGATGGCCTGAATCGGACACTGGCATTGAACGAGGTTCGATCCATCTACGAACCAGCGATCAAGGCATATCAATCAACCGCAAGGTCGATTGCGTTCTCTACCAATGGCTCAAACGCGGCAAGCTGGTTGTTGAATAGAGCAGACGACACCAAAAAATCAGCCGCTGGGCGTTAGCCCAGGGTTTTATTGGGACGGAACCTGATCCCACAATCCGAAGTTCACGAGGTATCATGCCTCTCAACACACCTTAAAAACGATAAGGATCCGAATGATGCGACGATTTCAATTTGTCACAGCGACTGCGATGGCCTTCGTTTTGATGGCTGGACCAGTCAGGGGCAGCGAGCCCACAACGATTGACGATGCCGAGTTTCAAAAGCTGCACTCGCTGGTGAAGCGGCAGCCGGGCGAATCTCGCTGGATGGAGATTGACTGGTATCCGAGCGTCTGGGAAGCGAGGAAGAAGGCGGCGGCGGAAGGGAAACCATTATTTCTAATGGCGGGCAGCGGCGGCGCACCAGCCGCCGGTTGCTGAACGGCTGGACGCGGTGTGACCCGTGGGGTCACCTTTTGGAATGATGAGACGATTCAACTGATCAAAGAGAACTTTGTCGCCGCCAGCGTGCCGACTTGGGTTTGTCGCAAGGAATCACCCGAAGGCGAGTTTCTGCGCGAGGCGAACATCCACAAACAGTGGGTGACATCGAGCGGCTACATGAGCTGCGTTTCAGCTAGCGGCAAGATGCTCGGCCGGCGACCGTGCGCGGAAGTGCTCGAAGCATTCGAGAAACTGCCGGAGTCCGAACGCAAACCCGGCGCAATCAAGGTTTCCGACTTGGAATCTGAGGATGCCGTCATCCCATCGCCGCCGGAAGGCGGGTTGGTGTTGAAGGTCCATGCGCGTTTTCTCCATCGCGACAAGGGCGGTAATTTGCGGCACGCCAAGACAACTGACTTTCCGCTGATGAAAGACAAGCCGAACGTTCTGCGTGGGTGGCAGCTCTTCCTGCAACCGAACACCGAGTACATGTGGATGACCCGCGACGAATGGCAAGCGATGATTCCAGAAGCTCCGGCGAAGGGAAAGCGGCTGGACGTTGATCCCATCATTGCGGAACGGATGGCACGCTTCCATCTGACGCCGCAACGCGCGACGACCAGCGAGGGTGGCGTCAAAAGCAAACGATCGGTCAAAGAAGCGCGACTGGCGTTGGTCGTGAACAAGGTTTCCTCTGACCAGATCAACATGGAGTTGGAAGGCTTCGTCCATTGGGGCAGCGATTACGACGCGTCGAAAGCCACGACCCCCAACGGACCGCTTGGTCAGGGATACGAGACTCCGCTCTATGGCCGTGTCGAATACGACCGAGCGAAGATGGCATTCACTCGATTTGACATCGTCGCACCGGGCGACGTGTGGGGACGCTGGGGAGACGCCAACGGCAAGAGCATGTACGTCGAACGCCCAGGTCGCAATCCGTTTGGCTTCGCCTTCGAGCTGGCAGCCGGCGATTCGCCCAGCGACCGAATTCCACCAGGTGGCAACGGAAGTTATGTTGAACGGACCGGGTACTTTGCCGCTGCCGAATAATCCGTGATGTGATCAGCCGCTGGGCGTTAGCCCACGGTTCGTTCTTGGCTGCGCAACCGCTGGGCGTTAGCCCAGCGGCTGATAATACTTGGAGCAACGAATTGAATTCGATTGCATTGATACTCGCTTTAGCAGCAGTCGCTGAACCAGCGCTGTCGAACGACGTGCCGGTGAACGAATGGGTGCTCGTCGAAGAGGCGGCTGATGGCGGTACGCCGGCTGGCTTTTGCTACGTGCCGGATCAGCAGGGCATGTTGTTGTGGGGCCGACGCGCGCGGCGCGACTGGCGTGGAAGAGAATTATCCAAGCGTTATTGGGTCGAGTTGTTTGACACAACAACGGATAAATGGGAAGAGCGCGTGCCCGAAGAGGGCCGACTCGAAGCCGGCTTGGGGCGGCACTCCTATTACACGCAGTGGGGCGAGGAAAATGGCTACGCCATGCCGGCCTTGCCGGGGCACAATCGCGCCTATTGGCACGCCAATCAGCTCTGCTACCTGCCCGATCAGAAGAAGGTGCTGTACTTCCAGGGCGGATCGACCTTTACCTACGATCCTACGACTCGCAAATTCGAGAACCTCAAAATCGACTTCGCCGACGCCCCGCCCGACGTCATGCTCGGTTCGATGGTCTGGAATCCGACAACGAAAGAGGCAATCCTCTTCGGCGGCGGTTACTTGCGCGCCTATCAGGCCCGGCCCGGCGACGTGAAACAGCAGAGACCCGCTGGTGCATGGACGCCTGACAAGTGGGACCGCCGAGGCACATGGGCATTCAATCCCACGACGAACAAGTGGCGCAAGATTGAAACGGCCGACCCGCAAATGAAGCTCGCCAACGAAGGGATGCGTGCGCTGAGAACTGGAAAGCTGCGCGACGCGTGGGGCGGATGTCGTGCAATTGCGTTTGAGTACGCAGACCGCGTCGGCGTGAAGAGCGATCAGGTTATTGCGACGCTGGAATATGTTGCAAAGGCGCTCAAGATCGCGGCGAAACCTCGTAGTTTGCCGAAGGACGCGTATGCCGCCTCACGGATGCGGGCTGCTTTCACTCACATCGGCAACGTCGTGATCCCGCAGTTGAGCAGAGCTGTCGATTCGCTCAGAGCGGACGATGGCTGGAGAGCTTTCCATGCAGTCCAGCAAGCGTACGAACAGCTTGAGGCGGCCGAGGAAATGATCGCCGTCGCTCCGCGGCCGCGGCATTACGCCCGCGTGGTTTGCGACCCGGCCAACGGCAAGATTGTCCTGTTCGGCGGCGACGGAGAAGACCGCCTGTTTGCCGACACCTGGCTGTTGGACTGCGAAAGACTTCGGTGGGAAAAGGTTGACAGCGACGTGCATCCACCAGCGCCCGCTCATGGCATGGTCGCGATGGATTACGACAGCACGAACAAGGTGATCGTGCTCGCCTTGCAAAGCGGCGACGTCTGGGTGTTTGACGTGGGCAAACGAACGTGGCGGCAGGTCGAGGTGACCAAGGCCGACTTCGGCCGCAAGCAATATCCGCACACGGCCTGGATGGCCTTCGACTACGCTGCCGCCGAAAACGTTCACGTGCTGGCTGACATGTCGGGACAACAACGTAAGACGTTTAAGTTGCGTTTGGATCTAACGAAGGCTAAGTTTGTTGAGACGCCCAAAAGCGTGGAACAACAAATCAGCCGGAACGCGTTAGCGTCCGGTTCGCCCCCGAAAAAACCGTGGGCTAACGCCCAGCGGCTGATTCCTGGAACGGACACGGGCACAGAGGTCTGGCACCAGAGCGTCGGTGGGCAATGTCCCAGCAACAAACTGGCGGTGAGCTGGTCATTCATGCCAAAGACGCAGGCCGAGTACCGCAAACTCGTCGCCGAACGGACGACGCTCCTCAAGTCGCTGCCGGTTAACCAATGGGTGCAGCTCCGGTCTCCTTACAGCAGCCACGGCCGGGCCTACGGTTCGTTCTGCTACGACTGGGACCGCGACCAGATTGTGCTGTGGGGTGGTGGACATTCGGCTTACATGGGCAACGAGTGGAGCCAGTACGATCTGAAGAGCGGCCTTTGGAGCGAGTCGTGGAATCCAGAATATCCACCGCATCCGTATGGCAGCCCGGATGGACCTGGCTGGCATCCGTCGTTCTATCATGAGAAGGGCACACACCACGGCTATCACCACTACGTCTATTGCGGTGACCTAAGACAAATCGTCATGTTCGGCACGCATCTGTATGACCCCGACCGGATGCGCTACGATTCGCAGCGGATTGAAAAGGTCGGGCCGGGCAGCACGGGAACGTCCGTCGAAATGAACGGCGCGGCGGGCAGCTATCGCGCGGCCAAGCGTTACTATCGAGGTTCGCCGTTTGGCGTGTGGCAGACTGATTTTGGGAAGATGACGCTTTCACGCATCGAGGGCAGCGATCCGCCGTTCGAAAGTAACGACCGGGCAAAGGCAACCTTTGACACGAAGCGCCGCCGAATTCTGTATTACGGCGGTAAGGACGATTCGTCCGGCAAGAGGTGCAACCAGCTCTACGCGTTTCCGCTGGCGACAGGCAAGTGGCAAAAGCTGACGCCAAAGATCGACCCTGACAACGTTGAAGCCCCAGAAATCAAGTTCTGGAACTACTGCTATTCACCAACCCACGACTGCTTGATGATCGCCGCGGGCGAGTCTGGAACATGGATTTACGATTGCGAATCGAACTCGCTCAGGCGGCTGAAGCTCGACAAGGAAGTCGGAACAGCAGCGGGGGTGGTTTACTCGGAGCGTTACGACCTGTTTCTCATCCTGGACGGACACGGCTACCGTCCGCAGCAAGTGTGGGCGTTTCGATACAAACGTTGAGAGCCAAGCAACCAGCGAAGTGCCAGGTTACCGCCAAAGATGAAAGGCGCACGAGATGAGTTATCGAATCCATTTGGGATTGGTTGCGGTCGCCTTTGCGACGTGCGTTCAAACCACCGTCCTGGCGGCTGAAACGGAATTGGGCCAGTTGGCGGCCAGCATGCAGCCCGGCAAGGTCAAAGAACTGAATACGAAGAACTGTAACCACGGTCTCTTCAAAATGTGGTACGACTGGGAAGAAGACGACATCAAGCGATACGGTTCGCAGAAGATGTTTAACATCATCTGCTGGAACAACGACATGAAGTGGGATCCAGTGACACGTCAGGTCCTGGTGATCAACGGCGGGCATTATTCATCGTTCAAATTCATCACCTACTCGGCGGATGACAATGCGTGGAAGCTGATGCCAGTACCCCCGTGGATGGACCCGCGACGGTCGGATTCGACCACTACCGGAACGCAGGGCAAGGATGGAAACCGAAGCTGGCCCCGCACGCACTTCTACGACAAGCTGGCGATCAGCCCGCAGCATCGGCTATTCGCGGTGAATATGGATGGCTTGTATCTCTACAACATCGACAATGCCGCATGGTCGCCGCGCATTCCTACGTCCAGCGGCGGCAAGGACGCTTTCCAGGTCATCGAGTACTTGCCGGAAATGACCATCCCAATCGCCTATTGCCATAAAGACAATCCAATGGTTTTTGTGTAGCGCGCGGCAGTGGTGCGGCAATTGTCTTACAATCAATGCCGTCGGGTGTGGATTGCACCATGCACTTTGCACCGCAGCGAGTTTTTACGTCGGAGCCAATCGTCACATGAGAAAGTCTTCCGCCATCGGTGTCGCTACATCTCTGATCGTGTTCACTCTGTCGGCTGCGTGGGCAGTCGCAGAAACGAATTCAGACGGCGCCGACCTGAAGGCGGCGCCCGCCAATACCTGGATCAAGATTTACGAAGCGGAGACAGGTGGTCGGGAGCAGCCAATCTTTGTGTACGCCGAAGTCATTAAAAAGTTCGTCATTTCGACTGGGATGCAGGCGTACGGGGGCAATGTGCCGCGGCACTATGACACCGAGGAGTTCGATCTGGCGACTCGCCGGTGGATCAATGCGTATCCGGCAGGTGTCGCCGAAGGGCGACCGGATTCGGGACCGGTGGGCGAAGAGTATTCGCGGCAACGTGCCAGGCAAGGATATGACGGTCCGCAACTTTTCTATCAGGACGGCGACCACCTGCGTGTCGGGGCTGGCGGTCAGTGGACGAAGACGAAGACCTACGGCGAGTACTGCTATGTGCAGGATTCCGGGAAGATTTACGCGTACATCTGGGATAAGACTCTGTGCTACGACGTGAAACAGCGCACGTGGACCGATTTGAAGACTGAGCCGCGCACAGCCTGCCGCATCTGGGGTTCGATGTGTTACGACCCCGTAAACAAAGAGATTCTTCACGCGGGCGGCGACGGCGGCAGTACCGAAGTGAGCACTTGGGTTTACAACATCGCCAAGAATGAATGGCACAAACTTTCGTTTGGCTCCGACGAATTCAACGCCTTATTCGCTCGTGCAAAGCAACTCCGCTGGCGGGCCAAAGACCTGGCGGGTCGGGCTGCCAGCCGTCACGCCGTTGCAGAGAACGATGAAGAATCGAAAGTTGATCTTTCCGCGTTGGCAAGCAAACTCAACATCGTGGCGAAGCAATTCAGCGCCGAGGTTGAGCAATACGAGCACGAAGCGCAAGCGAGTGAGCAAAACAGGGAAAGCAAAGTCGACACTCACTCGCTTGCGCGTCGTGCTTGTATCAAGGTTGCCATCCAGCGCCTGAAGCGCGCGAGCGGCGCTCTGAACGAAGTAACTCCGGTTCTATCAAAACCGATTACGCCGGAAACAATTGCATCCGTGCGAGCCATTCGTGTCGTATTCGATCAAGTTGTGGACGCCCTCAGTCCTGAGCCGCCAGGCCGGGCGCGATCGCAGATTGCCTACGATGCGGTCCATCAGAAGATCGTGTTGTTCGGCGGCGACGGACTGGACCGCACGCTGTCGGACACATGGGTGTACGACTGCAAAACGCGCAAGTGGGAACAGAGGTTTCCGGCTGAATGTCCAGCGCCGCGAGCCGGACACATTCTGGCGTGGCTTCCCAAGTCGCAGCAGATTGTGCTCGCCGGCGGATACAGCCGCGTGCCGCTCGCGCAGGAAGTCTGGGTTTATGACGTGGGCGACAACAATTGGAAGTTGTTGCTGCACGTGCCGTTGGAAGGCAGCCGCAACAATCGGTATAGCCGAAACTGCCCGCGAGTCACCGATCGCGAATTCCAATTCGGAGCCGTCAATGAAGACGACGTGCTGGTTTGTCCGAACGGAACGACGGTCTGGGCTTGCAAGATCGACACGGACAAACCGCTCACTCAGCCGGAACGCGTTAGCGTCCGGTTCCCGGCGCAACCGAAACCGGGGGCTAACGCCCCGCGGCTGACCGGGGAACGCGTTGGCACTTCCGGTAGCTATGTTTTCAATCGCATTGATCCTGCGACGTGGGAAAACGCGGCTCAACCCGAATCTCAAAAGTCGCAGGCGTTTCTCGACAAACTGCCGGCGAATCAATGGACGACTTTTGATTTTCCCATGTACGCGCCCGGCGCTCGCAACCGCTGGGGAACGACTGCTTACGATACCGACCGGCATCAGTTTCTGTTCTGGGGCGGCGGGCATGCGACCAGTCATGAAAACGACGTGGCCCATTTCAGCCTGCGCGGCAGTCGTTGGACGATCGGCTATCACCCCGACGATCCGATTGAAAAGGTGTACGCCACCCAGCCGACGCCGATCAGTTTCCAGGACCGCGTGCATGTTCCGATCCACGCCTACAAGGCGTACTGCTACGATCCCACCGCGCGGAAGATGTTCTACTTCGATCGGGCCTACAACCCCAGCGTACGCGACTGGGAGCCGACGCCGTTTGCGGGGCTGGAGCATCGCGGCCCGATGCACAGCCAGATGGAATCGACGCCGCACGGCGCGGTCACGTATTCCGAAAAAGGGTTGTTCCGTTTTGATGCGAAGAACATCCGTTGGAAGAAACTGCCGTGGGACGGACCGCCATTCGGCAGGATTTGGTGCGACGGACATTGCCTGTGTTACGACTCGCGCCGCGATTGTCTCTGGTTTGCCAACGACAAGTCGATCGTCCGTTACGACATGTCCACCGGCAAAGCCGAACTGCTTGAAGTGCAAAAAAAGCCGCGGCGCTCGGCAAGTGGATGCTATGGAGCGAGCAGGTTTACCTGCCCGACGCCGACTTGATTCTCCTGATGCGGCTGTTCGAGAAACCGGACGGAACACTGGCGAACGTGGTGTGGGATCCAACGACGCGCAAGTATTACTGGGCCAGTCTACCGTTTGTGGATAACGACAAAGCCGTCAAGTTCGATCAGTCACCATTCAGTTGGTCCGACGCCCTGCGCTACGACCCGAAGTTAGACTTGGCGTTGTTAAACAACTCCCGCGCGCAAAAGGTCTGGTGTATGCGTTTCGATCGAAAGACGGCGAAGATGGAAGAGGTTAAATGAAGAGCAAGACATCAGCCGGAACGCGTTAGCGTCCGGTTATCGGAAACCGGTTTTTCGAACCGTGGGCTAACGCCCAGCGGCTGATGCAAAGCGGCGATTTTCAAACAAAACAAACTCGAAAAAGGAATCAAGCTGATGAGAAATCACATTGTCTCGCGCATCGCGTGTCGGCTTATGCCTCGAACCTGGCCTGGGCAGCCAAGAAAGGCGAGCCGGTGACGATCGCGGTCAGCTTCACGCTTGCCGACCCTGGCGACGCACTCGCCAAAACGCCGCCCCATTCGGTTTACGTCCCTCAGGCGCTGGACGGATATCTGAACCCTTGAAGTTGTTCGACGAATCGAAAGGGACAATGTTGAAGGAATGCGATGCGGATTGAATGCACATCAGCGGCCGTAGTTCTGATCTGCTTCACGCTGGCTGGCTTGCCATCGATTTCCGCCAGCGCGGATGAAAAGTTGCCGCCAAACCGCTGGGTCAAGTTGCACGAGCAAAAGTCGGATGACGAAGTCAGCTTTCGCCGCCAGGCGCATGGCGGTTCGTGTTTTGATTCCAAACGCGGACGATTGATTCTTTTCGGCAGCGACACACACGGTCGTGATTGGACCAACAGCCCGCTGCTGTTCGAGGTTGCTGCGCGCCGGTGGAAACGAGGCTACCCAAACGACGAACGAACAACTTATCGCGTCACCGACGATGGCGTACCAGTCGCCGGTAACAAAAGAGAGCATCCCTGGGCGATGCACACGTTCGGCACAGTGATGTACGACCCCTCGCGCGACGAGATGATTGTCGCGTGTGCGCCGAAACACATGATTCCAGGCCGTTTTACTGACTCGGTGAAAGACCTCTGGCCGAAGATCAAACGTCATCCAACGTGGACGTTCAGTCTGGCAAAGAACCAATGGCGACCGTTGCCCTGCGAAGCAGTCGATTTCTTTCCGCACAGCGCGGCCTTCGACACCGACCGCAATGTCGTCCTCGGTTACCGCCCAGACGGAATCTACGAACTCGCCGGAGAACCTCGCGAATGGAAGCGGCTAACGAAGAAGGTATTTCTGGGCGGGTGGCACAGCAACTGTGTTTACGACTCGAAGCACAAGGCCCTTGTCGTATTCGGCACGAACACGAACAGCAATGACATCGAGGTGTTCTATCCGGGCACTGGCAAGCACCAACTAATGCCGACCAAGGGAGTCCGTCCACCGAAAGATCAGCACAATCCGATGGCGTTTCATTTAGGGAGCGGCAAAACGGTTGTGATCGTTGACCGTATCAGAAGCTTTCGACCCGACTATGCGTAGCCTCGGAACAACTCGAAGTAAACACATGGCAAAGTCATCTCAACGGTTTTCTCGACACGGGCAAACTGTCGCCCACAGCCTTCCACTGAAGCGCCGAGATTGATTAAATCACCGCGATCCCATTTGCACAGTTAACGAAGTCGAGTGTCGTCGTTCCTTACGGCCAAGGACCACCGTGCGGCAATGCTGGGCCAATTCTGGCCTGCGTCGAGATCGCCAACGTCCCAAAATGACAGAAAGACAATCCTAATGTCATTTTGCGGAGTGACTGCATGGGATTTCGCGCGCTGTTAGAATCGTGGTTTTACATGAAGCTATCGCCGAACGAAGGCAGCGAATCGCTTTGCGATTACGAACGGCAAACCGTCGTTCGCAAGGTGGTTAGTACCAATCGGCGTCGCCAGATCAGCCGCTGGGCGTTAGCCCACGGTTATTCAGAATCCACGAAACCGTGGGCTAACGCCAAACGGCTAATGTATCATCCGAAGCAGCATGGACCCCACAGCCATACATCGTCAAGCCACGTTCATCTTGCTGGTTTGGATTCTAGGTTCCGTCGCCGCGGCCGATGAGGCGGCGTGGGTGCCGGGGGGAGATTCCGCGAGAAAGGCCGTCGAGGCGCGGCGGGGAAAAACGGCGCTGTCGAAACTCGCGGCGGCGATGAAGCCGGGAACGTGGGCGGAACTTGAAACGCAGATGCCGCAGCGGCTTTGGTCTGCGCCACAACCGTCAAAGGGTTTGCACATCGGCACCTGGTCCGACGACGCGCATTGGGACAGCCGGACAGGTCAGTTCCTGTTCTTCGGCGTTCGCCAGACGCGGAAGTTCGTCGCCTATTCCGAAGAGACGAACGCGTGG
>CALBSZ010000147.1 GCA_937967665.1 uncultured Planctomycetaceae bacterium | reverse complement strand
GGCAAGCTGTACGTCATGGGTGGCTTCGGCGACTCAGGTCTGGAGGACGATGTTTGGGAGTATGATCCCGCGCAGAATGCCTGGACGGAGCTGGTTGTTGCCGGCGCCGAACCGGAACCGCGTTTTTTTCATTCGGTGGTTGCATCGGGAGACGAACTGTTCGTTTACGGCGGAACCGACCTCAACGGTGACGCGCTGGGCGACTTGTGGAGCTCTGATGTGACGATCAGTAGTTGGACGGAGCAGACTGGTGACCTCGTGCGGCAAGGACACAGTGCGTCAGCGGCCGACGGCGACATGCTTGTGTTTGGCGGACGCAGTGATTTCGGTCCTCGCGACACGCTTAGTGAATACGATCCGATAACCGACTCTTGGGTGGAGATTACGCCAGGCGGTGCTGGCGGTGGCGTTGGAAATCTAAGTCCTTCGGCTCGAAGCTATCACGTCGCCGTTGCTGAAGGTAATCGTTTTTTCGTATTCGGCGGAGAGGGACTGACCAGCAACGTTTCTCTCAAAGACTCCTGGAAATTCAAGGAAGACAGTACGTGGGAACAACAAGAGGACTTACCTGAAGAGCTAAAGAGGTCAGCAGGCGCACTCTTCTTCTCCGCGGAGAGCAGTCCGCCTCCCGTGAACAACGTGGTCGCTGAAGGCGAAGGAAGTGAAGACCAACCGCTGGCGTTGCTGTTCGGAGGTCGAATTGACGACCCTCCTAGCGACCGCGCGTTTCTGTTCGATTCCAACGTCTTTTACGCACGAGCACCCGAGGGCAACGGTGCCGATGCCGTTACGATTCAAGTCAACTCTGCGGCAGGCACGCTCGAAGTCGTCGACGACGCTTCGGGCACGATCCTCAAGAGCGAACCCGTAGCGAACATCACCGGCATCGTCCTGGAAGGGGCCAACAACGAGGACGACACGGCAACGCTTGACTTGACGAATCTACCCACGCTGATGAAAGGCATCGAGTTTCGTGGTGGAGTCGCGGGTAACGACACACTCGTGCTGACGGGTAGCGGCACTTTCGACACCATCACCCATGTTGCTGACAACAGCTCTGACGGCTCAATTCAGATTGACGATCAACTTATCACCTACCGCGCCCTCGAACCGATCGTCGACAACCTCGACGCCGTCAACCGCGTTTTCAACTTTGGCAACAGCGACGATGTGATTATCCTTGATACGGGTGACGATTCACTCGATGATATCCTTCGTATCGATAGCAACAACAGCGAGGTGGTTGATTTCGTCAAACCGAGAGGCAGCATTACGATCAACGCGGCTGGTGGCGGCGACGCGCTGACGATCGATGCGGGCGACGAACTGGCGGACCGCGACTTGTTTGTCGAACTCGGGGACGGTTCCGATACCTTTGATGTGAGTGGGAGTCCATCTAGCTTGGACGTTGATGCGGGGTCGGGCGATGATGTTGTCAACACAAGTCCCGGAAACGACATCATCAATACGGGCCTTGGCGACGATCGCGTGATTTTCACGCCCGGTGGGAACGACCAACTCAAGGACGACGGCGGCAACGACACCATTGATTTTTCTCCCGTCGACGACGTTGATTTCGATCTCAATAGTAGCGCGATCCAAGTACTCGATGAAGACGGCAGCACGATTCAAATCATCGACGCATCTGAGTTTGAGAATGCGAAAGGCAGTTCGAGAGGGTTCGGTTTGCATATTACCGGGGACGTCGAGTCACCGACGGATCGAATCATCGAAGCCGGTGCCGGAACAAACCGCGTCGTGGTCAATGCCGATGGCAATGACGCTCGGTTTGACGGAACAACAGTAATCTTTCCGGGCTCGAGTGCCGCAGGTATTGGCGTTGCCGGTATTGACGATGTGACCGTGGTCAACTCCGCGCCGAGAATCATCGACAACGCCGATGCAGGGTTCCCCAGCCAAGGATTCTTCGCAACCCAGCCGCACTTGAATCTAGGTTTTAGGGGCACTCATGCATTCGCTGGCGGTCAGGCGACAGACATTGCAACCTGGACATTCACCGATGTGGCACCGGGCTTTTACCAAGTCGCTGCAACTTGGGTGACTTCGCCTGAACACGCTTCTGTTGCGCAGTACATCATCCGCGATGATGGCGAAATCGCTGCCTTCCAATTCGTCAACCAAGAGCAACCGCCCAGCGAGTTCGAAGACCAGGGTGCCACATGGAACACGCTCGCCTTTGCCGAAGTAAGAAGCGGGACACTGACCGTGACGCTCATCTCCGCCGGTCCGGGCGATGATCCTTCAGAGTTCCTCAGCGCCGACGCGATCCGGATCGAATCGGCCTCGCCTTTGGACGGCTTCAGTCCCATCATCATTGATGACGAACCGAATCGTCCTGCTTCTGATCCCAGTACACCGATGCAGTTCAGTTTTACAGGCGACGCGACGCAGACTACGACCTTCATTGATTCGTTTCGCACCGCGTTGGCCGGCGTCAATAACGGAAATGCGATTGGGCCGCTGACCTCAGGATACCGTGAGATCAACTGGGATGACGTGCCTGATGAACATGCCACGCCCAACAACTTACCGCGTGGATTCTACAACTCTGACGGCCTCAATCGCGGAGTCGAGTTGTCGGTGCTGTCGAACCTATCCGGAGGTCTTGATGGACCGTTTCGGGTTAGCAGCATTCCGTTAGAGAGATTTGACGACATCAACCCAACGTATTCGGAGACGTTTACAGCCTTTAGCGGCGAGCGCCTCGCGTCGCCCGTTGAATTCGAAAGCGAGTTGCTTGACATCAAGTTCTTTGTCCCGGGCACGTATGTTCCAGCTGCCGTCCGCGGATTTGGGGCGGTATTCAATGATGTCGACCTACAGCACTCAGCGACTGTGAGGTTTTACGATCAATCCGGTTCGGTAATAAGATCGCTAAGCGTCAAGAATCAGATCAACGATAGCTCGTTTTCCTTTGCGGGATTGGTCTATGATGATCCAATCATCGCCAGAGTGACGATCGATCTCGAAAACGTGATAGCAGCTTTGTTCAAGGATTTGTCTCAGGGCGGCATGACTGACCTGGTCGTAATAGACGACTTCATCTTCGGCGAACCGGTCGCGCTGACGGATCCTGTGCCTACCGAGATCTTCTCGACGGACTGCCTGCCGTTTAGCGGAGTTGGCGGGCTGTTTGGTGATCGACATGATTGTCCGCCTGGCAGTGCTGCAAGCTGGATTTTTAGAGATCTGGAACCCGGCAGCTACAACGTGAGGATTCGAGATGATGGGCAGCCCAACCAACCCGACGGTCGGATTGCCACCATTGTTGGCGGCGAAGAAGAACTCGTCGTCGACCTCGATCAATTGGACACGGAACCGGATGCTCGTGGTTTTCGCGATATTACCCGAGTTGACGTACCCGCGAGCCGTTCATCGGTCACAATCGACGTCGACTTTGGCGGTTTCGAGAGCGGTGATGTCAGTCGTTGGGCTGATGCAGCGACCCTCGAGAACGCACCGAAGCTATCCGTGACGGACTCGCTCAATCAAGCAGTGGCGTCCCAATCCGTGATTGATCTGGGAAGACTGGTACTGGATCCGGACACTGGCGAAGCACGAGGCTCGAAAACGCTATTCGTCTCGAATGCGGGAAGTGCGTATCTAATCGTCGATCAGATAAAGGTCGAGACAATGAATGGCACGCCTGCGGGAAACGCTTTTTCGCTGGCCGAGCCCATCTCGTTTGACCAACGATTGGCATTGGCGCCTCTTGCGACTGGTTCGACGGCCATGCCGCCTCGCTACCATTTGACGCCAACATTTGTCGGCATGCAGACCGGCATGTTCGAAGGTGAACTGACGTTCCGCACCACCGATATCAATAACAAACAGTTTACCGTAAAGTTCGTCGCGGAAGTCGTCGATGCGAACGCCAATCCAACTGTGAGTTTCACGGGTACAACGGCCATACTTCAGAGTGAAGTCGATGATCTCGTCTTGACAGTCGATAGTGTCGAGCAAGGGCGCTTTCCGATATCGACGACGGAGTCGCTAACAATTCTTGGTGACGATGCCGATCAACATCTGCTCATCGACTTCATCGGCGGCACTCCCATACCCAGTAGCGGCGTTCGATACGCGGGAGGTGGTCCGAACGATAACGACACGTTGGCCGTTACCGGCGGCAACCCTCTTTTCGTCGGCTATACGTTCGTGAACGCTACGGATGGCTTTATTCAAATCGACGGTTCTCAGATAGCTTTCGAAGGACTTGAGCCGATCATCGACAATCTCAACGCGGTAGATCGATCCTTTACCTTCCCCGATTCAGCTGACAATATTGTATTCAATACCGGTGATCTCGACATGGATGATGTCTTACGTATCGATAGCAACAACAGCGAAGTGGTTGACTTCATCGAACCGACCGGTTCCTTGACTGTGAACTTTGGCGATGGCGACGATGGCTTTGTGCTCGACTTGCCAATCGACAAGCTTCCGGTTACCAACGGCGGAGCCGGGAATGACGACCAGATCATCCTGGTCGGCGCCAATCAGATTCTTGACCTAACCAGCATCGCTGACGCCGATTTGGCGGAAATCAATGCCATTGACATTACGGGTAGCGGAGACAACACGTTGACATTGAACGTCGAAGAGGTTCAAAACATCTCCACATCCAGTGACCAACTGAAAGTAATCTCCAATCTCGGTGATATGGTGAACATCGGCGTTGGCTGGACCATGCTAACGCCGGCGACGCTCAACGACGTCTTTTTCCGTGTCTTGGAACAGGATGGCGCGAGGCTTCTCCTGGCAGGGCCTGCCGACCATCACAATCCGGTCATGAATCTGGACGTCGATAACAACGGCTCTGTCGAGCCGATTGATGCCCTGTTGACGATTAATGAACAAAACAACCGGCGGTTGTCAGATGCCTCGACATTCGCGATTGACCCCGTCACGCTCAACTCGGATGCCGATCCAACCAACGACTTTGACAATCGATATCGAGACGTTAACGGTGATGGTCAAATCATTCCCCTGGATACGTTGCTGATTATCAATTTCCTCAATCAACTCCTTAGCGCCGCAGGAGAATCCGACGTGGATGCGCCCCCGGGCATGGCAGTCATTCCGGATGCTGCTCAACTCGCACGCGTATCTACGGAGCCACTAAAACAAAGCGTGACGTCAACAGACGACGCGACGTTGCGGACACCGACTCCGCTGCGCCCGACATTGGTTCGGAAAGTGTGGCGCGAGTGGTGTTTTGCCAGATCGCCCGGTGATTCTAAAGCACTTGGTCACTTTTTCGATGCTCAACGATCAGCTGAGGAATTGGTTGCTGTGACCAGCCCAGTGTTTTAGGTTCCTTTTTCAAGGGGAGAATCGATATGTTTGGCAAATGGTGGCAACTCGTGAAATGGGCCGCAACACACGAATGCAAGTATTGTGGTGCGTGGCATGGCGGCGTGAATCACCCCGACGTCTGCCACGACTGTTGGGCGAAAGGAAAACGTCCGTAAGGCGATAAGGTGGCACGAATAAAGGGGACGCAGCTCATTTATTCTTTGGGCGGCCTCGAGGACGCAATGTGTGTTTTAGTTGTAGCCTCGCAGCAGATTGTGAAATCCAGTTGTCGCTGCCGAAAGGCGTACCGCGGCGAACGCTATGCCGGATCGACTGGACCTCGGATTCGGTTTGAGGTTTGTTCACGTACGCCCGCCATTGGCGTGGTCGCGGAATCGGCCATTCCGACAACAACGCCCGACTTTCCGCACTGCCCGATACGCGCCGCCAGGCACTGCCGTACCGCCAATCTTCCGCCTTGACGCACAACTCGGCCCGTACCGGGTTGCGTTCGACGTACCGTAATACGGTCAACAAATGATCGTCCTCTTCAATAGGAAACGTTTTGAAGCGGCCTTGATATAAATGGCCCGTCCCTTCCGTATGATGATGCGCATGCCAACGCATGGTATGTGTGTGCGTCAACCAACGGAAGAACTCAGACAGTTGATCATCCGTCGTGGGTTGGACGACGAAATGCCAATGATTTGGCATCACCGTGTAGGCGCAAACGGGGAGCGGCTCGCGCTCGTACGCTTCGGCCAAGACGCGTTCAAACGCATCGAAGTCCTCGGCTTTTTCGAACAGCGGCAGGCGAGCGACCGCGCGATTCAACACGTGGAAGCAAGTACCAGCGGGACAAATTCGGGGGCGGCGTGGCATACCATGATTGTAACCGCCCTGTGCTCAAAAGAAAAGAGCTGCGTCCCCTTTTCTGGCCCAGTGTGCTGCCGCAATAACATAACAGAGCGACGTAAAACGTGAATGACGACCCGGAATAGCGTGATTAGCATGGGATGAGATGGTTGTTGCGGATTGCTCGGGCCAACCTGAAAGAGTACTTTTCTAGTTTGCCGCCGGATCGGGGGCGTACCAGCAATCGGCTCTGGTGTTTACCTTTCCGGCTATCTGGGAGACCTTTCGTGCGCTATCCCAGTTAGCGACACGCACAATGCGTTCGCCGTCGGGATGTTCCGTCTAGGTTCTGTTTTAAAACGGGAGAAGGGTGGCTGTGGTGGAGCGAAGCGACTCCGCAGAAGAGTG
>CALBSZ010000146.1 GCA_937967665.1 uncultured Planctomycetaceae bacterium | reverse complement strand
GACCTTCCAGAAGGCGACCAATTTGCCTGGGACACCTACATGGTCTTCGGCCGCAGCACCGAGTGGAACCAAGCCCTGCCGCCCCCTCATGACTGGATGCATCAAATGTCCAAAGCACTCGGACGCGACGATCCCCGTTGGCTCGACGGCGATGAGTTTGCCAAGACCGTCGCAAGATTGGTTTCGGAATGACGACATCCAGAGTTCTATGGCCAAGTGGAAATCCACCGCCGTTGGCGGCCAGAATACCAACCACCTAAGGTTCGACTAGGAGCAGTGTCGAGTGCGCGTCGCTTATCGACAGCGGAAGGTTGTCGATTACTTGGTGATCAATGGCCGGCTACAACCGACATGTCGTGATCGCCATCCGAATGTTCGTCGTCGAACTCGAACTCCAACGTCGAGTGGCGAATCTGAAACTTGTCCGACAGACAGCGTTTGATCAGACGCTTGATCCCTGCCAATTCTGCGGATCGTTCGCGTTTGATGACAACGTGGGCTTCCAACGCGCGATGTTGCTCGTCGAGTTCCCAGACGTGGACGTGATGCAGTCCTTTCACGCCGTCGACCGCTTCGACTGTTTCTACGACGGCATCGAGATTCAAGTCTGCCGGCGTTCCTTCCATCAGCACCCTCATTGCCTGTGGAAGCATCTTTACGACCTGCCAAAGAACATAGCCGGCGATGAGCAGCGTCAGAGCCGGATCGAGCCACGTCCATTGCCACCAAATGATGGCGAAAGCTCCGATGAGGACGGCAACGGAACCCAAGGCATCAACGATGTTGTGGACGAATGCCGCTCGGACGTTCAACGATCCGCGACTCATCTTCCACAGCAGCAGGGCTGTGGCTACATCCACGACTAATGCCAAAAGAGACGCTGCGGCCATCAGCCAGCCGATGATCTCCACCGGCTGAATGAACCGCATGATGCCCTCATAGACCAAGTACAAGCCGATCACACCCAGCAGCGTCAGGTTGATGATCGCTCCGATCATTTCCGCTCGACGGTAGCCGAACGTGAATCGCTGGTTCGCCTGCTTCCGAGAGATGCGTCGAGCGATGTAGGCGATCAGCAGTGCGTTGGCGTCATTAAAGTTGTGCGCGGCGTTCGAGAGCAGAGCGACGCTACCGGAAATGATGCCAGCGAAAACTTGTCCAACGGTCAGCAGTTGGTTGAGCACCACGGACCACAAGAGCCTGGCATCGCTGACACCGGCGACTTCACCCGTGCGACTGACGCCGTGAGAGTGACCGGTATGGTCATCGGCGTGGCCGTGTAGTTGATCGTGCTCAGCCCTCAAGAAATCGCCTCACTGACTGTCGATAGCGCCACTTCAATGTCCATAATGAAGCAAGCCGCGACCATCCAACTCGGCTCCGTGGAAGCATGGTTCGTCGAGCCCATGGCTCATGGGAAAACCATAAGTGCCGTATTCGCATGACGCGCCGACATCATATTGTCCGTGGTTGTGGGCGTGACGCGGTGGAAAATACGGAGTCACAAAATGCCCCTCACGAGACTCCAAGGGACAATTGTCATAGTCGGCGTCCAGCGGGCAACGACCGCGAGGCACCGCTTCCCGATACTTCCCAGCGTTCGGACAACTGTAGCTTCCCTGCGGGCAGACGTAATCCGAATCAGGCCGAAGCGGCATAAGTGTCGGCGGTGAGTCGGCTTGGTTGTTTGAAGATGGCTCCCGTTGTGGAGCGGCATCTTGACGCGTTGACGGATTCGGCTGCTGGCCTGGCAACGGAGGCGGACCGCCGGAAGGGGCGGGCACGACAACTGGATCAGATGGCTGTGCGTCTGCCGACGGAGTGTGGGAATGATTGTGCCCTTCGTGGTTGTGGTCATGAGCGTGGTCGTGCGCATGCGCGTTGCGATTCGTCGAACCCAGCGGCGGCTGGGCGTTTGTCGTTGTCGTGGCGTAAACAGTCAGGGCCGCTACGGCTGCAAGACCGAGCGACAGCAATCCCAGTTTTCGATATGTCATGGCGTGTTTCTCCGTTTCTGTGGTCTAGTGATTGTGGGTCGAATGATCGTGATCGTGTTCATGGTGATCAAGCGTGCCGACGTAGGGCGCGCCTTCGATCGTGACTCGCAATTTGCCAGTCACTTCACCGTGTGATTCCAGCATCTGAAAGAGTTCCTTGTCGGCAGTTTCGAACCGCGAACCGCCTGACGCGGCGTCGGCGGCGACCGCGTTCAACTCGAATGTTTTCGACGAGCCGTCGGCAGTTAGCGAGAGCGACACGCTTGGTTGTTCAATCGCGAGCGACTCCATGTGCGTATCGAGAATGTGAATGGTGACGGTCTGGGTTGCATCGTGCTCGACCAACTCGGCGTGGTACTTGTGATTGCGGCCCAATTCGATCAGATGGCCGCCGTGCGGACCTTCCGCTCCATGCTCGTGCGAGTGATCATGGTCGTCCGCGCCGGCCGGAGGCGCTCCTGAGACCTCGACCGGCGAGTCGCCGTTCCCATTGTTCGCCCCGCACCCTAAAAGCCCTGCAATGGCGAAAAACGCCGCCAGCAGACCGGTTAAGTAAAAGCCGTAACGCATGTTCTATTCCTTTTGGTAAGTGTGATTTGCTGCTTCGCTTTGACGGAAGTGGGCTAGCGGGCCGGCAGCGACTGGTGTGGCTCCGGCCCAACGCTAACCCTTATCCGGTCCGTCAATGTCGGTGTGACGTTTCAAAGCCATACGCTTTGAGCCACCGTTCCCATTGATGGGCTTCGTCGTGGCTGTTCAGCGCGATGCTGCGCCACTGGACGCAGCGATACCGAACATCGAAGTGGCCGCCGTGCTGATGCTGTTCGGCCTCGCAGCCGATCTGCTTGAAGGTCTCGAAATTGGCCTGCGCCGACTTTGCATCGTCAAAGTGGGCGGACTTCCAATCGGGAAGTCGGAAGCTGATGATCTCGCGTTCGGCCGCGAACGCATCGGCCGTCACGGCTCCGCTAGCACAAACGGCGAAGGCGAGAATCAGCATCCATTTCATTCTTGTTGCAAACATTTCATGCTCCTTGCGAAAAACCTAAAGGGAGAAAGCGTGGTTCCTAATCCACGCATTGAAAAGCGACGCAGCAAATTGTTGAGTTGCAATCGCTGTGCCAAGCCAATTTCCGGCCGACGACGACCGAAGAACTGGAAGAATGGGCAAACTCGACCGTGTGAGGGATGTCATGTTGATATCTCGCGCCATCGACTCGATACACCTCGCTATTCGTTGTGATCGTGTTCGTCGTGGTCGCCGTGCTCATGGCCTTCGTCGTGGTCGTGGCCCGCGTGATCATGGCTGGTGTCTTCGGTCTGCGCCGGCGACGACGTTGAGGTTCCACCGCCACATCCGACGAATGACGCGGGCGTGGCGAGCGCCACGACGGCGAGGGCAAGATATCCAAATCTCCGCATTACGACCTCCTTCTCATTTGAGACAGATTCGCCAAAGGCCCTGTGAGTCACGCACTCACAACCGGCTCTGGACTTGGTTCGTGTGGCTGGTGCCTTTCCTCGACCAGTTCGACTTCTTGTTGTTCTTCTTCCGTGACGCGCTGGGCCGCCTTCAATCCGAACTGCCAAAACAGCGCTGGTCGCACGAGAAACTCCAACAGGGTGCTGCTGATCAGACCGCCGATAATCACCGTGGCGACGGGATACAGGATTTCTTTGCCTGGCTCACCGGCGGCCAGCGCCAGCGGCACAAGGCCGATGCCAGACGTCAGGGCCGTCATCAATACGGGCGCGAGCCGTTCCTTGCCGGCTCGCACAATCATGTCGCGCGTCCAGCTTTCGCCCTCGTACTGCACCAAGTGCAGGTAATGGTTGATGAGCAAGATGCCATTCCGTGACGCGATGCCGCAGAGCGATATGAAGCCGACCATTGCCGCCACTGTCAGCGTTTGACCCGTCAGATAGATCGCGGCAACACTACCGATGAAGGCCATCGGCAAGGCCACCATCACTTGCAGGGCTAGATTTGCGGTGCGGAACATCGTATACAGCACCAGGAACATGCCGACGAGCGAGATGGTGAACAGCACGGCGATCATTCGCGAGGCGGACTGCTGGCTTTCAAATTGCCCGCCGTATTCCACGAAGTAACCGCTGGGCAACGACGCCTCGATCGGCTCCAACCGCTGCTTAATGTCTTGGACGACATCGACCAACCCGCGGTCGCCCACATTGCACTGGATGACGATCCGTCGGCGGCCTTGTTCGCGGTTGATGGTGTTCGGGCCGCCGCCACGGTAGACGTTGGCGACCGATCCGAGTTTTGTGGTTCCGCCGTTGGGCAGATGAATCGTCAACCTGCGGAGCGTCTCCAGGTCCTCGCGGTAGGGTTCGTCAAGCCGCACCATCAGATCGAACTTGCGTTGACCTTCCAGCACTTCGGACACGACCTGCCCGTTCATCGCGGTTTCGACGAATTCCGTGATGTCACCGCGCGTGAGGCCGTATTGCTTGAGCTGGTGGCCGTCGATCTCGATCCGCATCTGCGGAATCGTCACTTGCGGTTCGACTTGCAAGTCCTTGACGCCTTCGACGCCAGAGATAGCGGCCTTCATCTCATCGGCCGTGCGCCTAAGGACATCGAGGTCGTCGCCGTAGAGCTTGATGGCCACCTGTGCCTTCACGCCGGAGAGCATGTGCGAAATGAGATGCGCTAACGGTTGTTCGACGCTAACGACAATGCCTGGGATGTCGGCAAGCTTTTCGCGGATTTCGTCCAGCACTTCTTCGCGGCTGCGCGTGGAATGCGGGTCGATTGAGGCCACGATCTCCGAGACGTTGACGCCCTCGGCATGTTCATCCAGTTCCGCTCGCCCCGTCTTGCGAACCAGCGTTTGGATGTCTTCGATCTCTTGCAGGCGCTGGTCCGCGATGCTTGCCACTTCATTGGACTTTTGCAGTGACGTGCCTGGCGGCATCAAAACATTGATCTGCACCGCCCCTTCGTCGAAGGGTGGCAAAAAGTCGCTTTCCAAATTCGACACGGCGACGCCCGCGATGGCGACGGCCGCAAGAGCGAGTCCCAGGATGGGCAACGACGCTTTCAAGCTGCCGCGGATCGCGAAGCCGGCGGTCCACTTCAGAAACCGCAGGAAGAAGCCTTCCTTTTCCCGTTCCATGAAGCGTGCCTTGCTCAGCAGCCAGTACGACAACACCGGCGTTACGGTTAGCGAAACCAACAGGGACGAAAGGATCGAGACGATGTAGGCGATGCCCAGCGGCGTAAACAAGCGGCCTTCCATGCCGCCCAGTGCGAATAGCGGGATGAACACCAACACGACGATCATCGTCCCGAACACAATCGAGTTGCGAATCTCGACGCTCGCCTGGAACACGACGAGCAATGTTGGCTTTGGATTTGAGCTGTGTCGATTCTCGCGAAGACGCCGGAATATGTTTTCGACGTCCACGATGGCGTCATCGACCAGTTCGCCGATCGCGACGGCCAGACCGCCCAGCGTCATGGTGTTGATCGACAGGCCGAATGCCTGAAACACAAGGCCCGTGATGACAATCGACAACGGAATGGCGGTCAGCGTGATGAACGTCGTGCGGAAATTGAGCAGAAAGAGAAACAGGATGATCACGACCAAGATGCCGCCGTCACGCAGCGCCTCAACGACGTTTTCGATTGCCAGGTCGATGAACGCCTTTTGCTGGTAGAGTCCAGGTTGGATGTTCACGTCCTTGGGCAAACGGTCTTCGAGCTTGGTCACCATTTCGGCAATCTGCTCGGTCACTTCCCGCGTATCCGCGCCGGGCTGCTTATTGATCGTAAGGACAACAGCAGGACCGCCGGTGAAGCTCTCGTCTTCTTGGCGAACGTAAGCGCTACTATCACCGCGCTTGACCTGCGGCCCTTCAACGACACGGGCAATCTGTCCCAGCATGATGGAACGGCCGTCGCGGTGCTTGACGACCACTTCTTCAAGCTGGCGGATCGTCTGCACGCGGCCGAGCGCCCGCACGAGATATTCGTTGGGGCCTTGTTCGTCGAGGTAACCACCGGTTGCGTTTTGGTTGCTCCGCTCCAGCGCCGCTTCGACTTCGTGCAACGTTACACCGAATCTCAGCAATTGATCGGGGTTGACGAGCACCTGAAACTGCTTGCGGTCGCCGCCCATGACGAACACCTGCGAAACACCTGGGATCGTCAGCAACTGCTGTCGCACGACCCAGTCGGCAAGCGTCCGCATTTCCATCGGCGACGTGGTTCGATGGATCTGCAGTTCGCCGTTTGACTGAACGAGCGTGAATGAGCGTCCCGTTTCGTTGTCATCCAGCGCCCAGCGCGACCCGAATTGCCGGACGACGACGCGCGCGTCGCCCGATAGAAAGACGCCGTTCGTGTCAAACTCCTGCCAAAGCGATCGAGGCAGTTCTTCGGAGTTCAACTGGTTCGCCACATCGCCAGCCAACGTAAACGCCAGCGTCTCATCATTCGGTCGGCTGTACATGCCGACAATCATGATCTGGCCCATGATCGACGAGATGGGAGCCAACTGCGGCTTGACGCCTTCGGGCAGTTGCTCGCTTGCCAAGGCAAGCCGTTCAGCGACGAT
>CALBSZ010000145.1 GCA_937967665.1 uncultured Planctomycetaceae bacterium | reverse complement strand
AACGCGATCTTGCCAGCCTGTACCGTTCCCCGCGCAAAACTCGCGTTCAGCCCGATCGCTGGAATGATCAGGCCGACGCAGTTGGGTCCGAGAATACGCAGCATGTGAGCGCGCGCTGCCTGCAACATGCCGTGTTGGAACGTCATGCCCGTGGACTCGTCGATGGCATCCAGGCCAGCGGACAGTACCACCGCCGCTTTCGTACCGCGATCCGCAAGCGCGGCAATCAATCCAGGGACGGTGCGCGCCGGAGTACAGATGACCGCCAGGTCTGGAGTCCGCGGCAACTGCATGACATCAGTACACGACAGGACCCCGCACACGGCATCGTATTTCGGATTCACGGGCATGATCGGGCCGCCAAAACCACCGGCCAGCAGATTCTTCATGACCGTGGCGCCCACACTGTGCGGTCGATTCGACGCGCCAATCACCGCAACCGATTTCGGCTGGAACATGTCATTGAGATTGCGAATGCTCATGCTGCCAAGTCATTCTGTTGCTGTACTGCGTCGACGACGTCTTGCGGTTCGGCTCTATTCACATGCCTGCTTCAGTATCCCGCGAAGTCGGTGCAAACGGCGTGCGCAACAATTCAAATCTTGACGATTCGGGATAGGTTTTCAGCCGCTACGAAATCAACGCCACCACGGTCCGCGCGATGTAACGCGCCTGACGAGCGACGGCGTCCGTGCAGGAAAGCCTCGGCAGGACGGTTCCCGAGATGGCGTCGGGGCTCGCGGGCTGTTACGATAAACCCTCCCGCCGAAGCTGATCCCGAATAATTCCCTTACGTTTGCGAGATAGATTGCAATGCGAACTCATTCCCTGCCCATGGTTGCCTGGCTTCTGTTTTTGGCGATGCCGCTGTGCGGTGCCGAGTACTGGAATCAGTTTCGCGGAACGGATGGCGCCGGGCACGCCGCGTCACGGGAACTGCCGGTGGAATGGAGTGAATCGCAGAACATTACCTGGAAAACGGGCATTCATGGCAAAGCCTGGTCGTCGCCCGTGGTCTGGGGCGAGCAGATCTGGATGACGTCGGCGACGGCAGACGGCAAGCAGTTGTATGCGGTTTGTGTGGACGCTCGCAGCGGCGAGATCGTGCACGACATCACGGTCTTCGAAATTGCCAAGCCGATGTTCTGTTTCGCATACAATAGTTACGCCAGCCCCACTCCGGTGGTGGAGGAAGGGCGACTGTGGGTTCACTTCGGCAGCGCCGGAACGGCCTGCCTGGATACCGCCAGCGGCAAGATTCTCTGGACTCGCCAGGACCTGGAATGCGACCATCATCGTGGACCGGGATCCTCTCCCATTGTGTTCCGGCACCTGCTGATTGTGAACTTCGACGGATTTGATCAGCAGTACGTTGTGGCCCTGGACAAGAATACGGGTGAAACGGTTTGGAAGAAGGACCGTAGTTTCGATTACGGCACCGACAACGGCGATGCCAGGAAAGCGTACAGCACGCCGACGGTCATCGAGCACGAAGGGCGGCTGCAGCTGATCAGTCCCGCGGCCGTGGCCACGGTGGCCTATGATCCGTTAACGGGTAACGAGTTGTGGTGGGTTTATCATGGCGGTTTCAACGCCGCCGCGCGGCCGCTTTACAGCCATGGCATGGTATTTCTCAGCTTCGAAGGCGGTCTGCGACTGCTGGCGGTGCGGCCGGACGGCGCGGGCGACGTGACGTCGACCCATATCGTGTGGACTTGCGGCAAGGCCACACCAACCCGCCCCTCGCCGCTGGTGGTTGGCGATCACATGTACATGGTCAATGACAAAGGCATTGTGTCGTGCCTGGATGTGAAAACGGGGAAACCCACTTGGACTCACCGGCTGGGCGGTCGCAACACGGCATCGCCTATCCATGCCGGCGGACGCATCTACCTCTGCGGCGAGGACGGTCCCATTCATGTCATCGCGGCCAACCCGGAGGAATTCCAGCTGCTCGCGGAAAACAAGCTGGACGCGGGCAGTATGGCATCCCCCGCGGTGCTGGAGGATTCGTTGATCGTACGCACGAAAACGCACCTCTACCGCATCGATTAGTGCTTTGTTTTGGATCTCGCGTTGTCGTAATGGGTGGCCGGGGTCGAGCGCAGCGAGCCCCCGGAATCCAAGGTTCTGTGGGGCCGCTTCGCTCCACCGCAGCCACCCTTCTCGGGTTTCAAAACAGAACCTAGTCCAAGCTATTCGAATACGACGGATTGTCCCGTTTCGCTCCCGTCAAAGCTGCGCTGCACCACTACCACGGAGACTGGCTGAAGTCACGTGCCTGGTTGGTCATGATCCAGATCTCAAAGATCACGGCCAGTACGAGTAAGCCGGCGACCATGCCTTCAATACCGATCCAGCGTTCCGCGTAATCAAGAAGGCGGCGCGATGAGTCCGGCATTTCGACGCTGCCGATGCCAAATACGATCGCGATCAGCGCTGACACGACGATGCCGATGATGAGTGTTGCCTTGTCGTCGCTGAAGAGATAGTCGTCGTGATTGTCCGTCCACAGTCGAATGGCGAACAACACAATGGCCGCCACAAAGTTGCCCGCCAGGAAGCTCACGAAAAACGGCGACCGGCCCGCTCTTTCTCGATTGGCACGCCAGCCTGAGACCGGAATGAACTGAATCACGGCGGCGCCCGCAAACGATCCCAGCAGCGCGGGGACCAGAAACCAGATGATCGACAACACATCGTGCAGAAAAAAACGCAGCGACAGCGCGAAGGCTCCTTCGCCCACGGCGACGGTTCGGATGAGTCCACAGATCACGCCCACTGCCGTCATCAGCACGACCAGGGAACTCAAACGAAAGGTCCGATCATGGGCGGCCTTCCGTCTGGTAACGGCCGAAGTCAGCCATGCGATGATTCCCGTCGCCAGCCAGATGGCATAGTGCAGGAACTGTGTGATCACCATCGCGATTGCCAGTCCCAGGCCACCCAGGTTGGTCGTCATGGGCTGGGAAATCGCCAGTCGGACGTAGGTCCAGAGCGCGATTCCCGAGGACACCAATAGACCGGCCAACAATACCCACAACGGACCGCGGTGGTAGCGGGCGAGCGCGAGCATCACGGCAAAGATACCAAACGGCAGGGTGCCACTGAACAACCACGCTGGTTGGTCACCGTGAAACACCAGCCAGATCAGTACGAAGACCGTCACCGCCATCGAGATCGTCAATCCCATTGCCCACGCGAAGAGGCGTCGAGGATCTAGGGACGCCGGCGCCGAAGGCAATTCCGATTCCATGTCGGATCACTCGCGAAGGAAGACGGTTAATGAGCGCGACCCGTGCGCGCCGATTACCAGCGACTGTTCAATGTCCGCCGTCTTGGACGGTCCTGAGATGAAAACGCCAAAACCCGGTTTACCGAAAGTGATCCGCTGGTAGGCCTGATGCATGTTATCGACAATTTCCCTGGCGGGTACAACGATGGCCAGGTGCTGGGTAATGAAATAGAGTGCCTTGTGACAATCGCTCGTGCCAGTCACCCAGACCGCCCCGTTTTCGGCAACGCCGAATTCTGCCTGCCCGACGGCGAAATCGATGCGCTCGAGCTGGTGCGGGTCGGTAAAATCGTCGATCGCAACGTTGGCGCCCGCGATTCCGGGGACCAGCGAACAGATCTGGCTGGCGTCGCGGTACGCTTCGATTTCGTTCAACGCGGCTTGTAACTCATCGTCGCTGCGCACGACCACCGCGTTGCCGCCCACCGAGGCCAGCGTGTCGCGGAATTGCTGCAACGAATTCGCGTAGGTGGTCCATGGGCCCTCGTCCAACGCCGGCAGTTCGAAGGCCTCGGAGAGTTGCGCCCTCGCGGCTTTCAGGATGTCGTCTTTGCTGGACATGAGCAAGCTCTTAGCGTTTTGGTTTATAGATCTCGGTCGCCGTTCCGAAGTAGACTTCGGCGGCGTTCATGAGCGTTTCACTGAGCGTCGGATGGGGATGGATGGATTCGGTGATGTCACGCGCTTCACAGCCCATTTCAATCGCCAGGACCGCTTCTGCGATCAATTCACCGGCGCCGGGCCCGACCATGCCGCAACCGAGGACGCGGTTGGTCTCCGGGTCGATAAGCCACTTCGTCATGCCTTCCGTCCGGCCCAACGCCTGCGCTCGCCCGCTTGCCGCCCACGGGTACACGGCCACTTCCACCTGGCGAGCCTCCTGCGTGGCTTGTTCCTGAGTGAGTCCGGCCCAGGCGATTTCGGGATCGGTAAAGACGACGGCGGTAATCGCGGCCTTGTCGAATTCCGCGGGTTGGCCCAGCAGGGATTCCACGGCCACTTTCGCTTCATGGCTGGGTTTGTGAGCGAGCATGGGTTCGCCGGGAACGTCCCCGATCGCCAGGATATGGGGATCGGCGGTGCGCTGCTTGCGGTCGCACTGCACGAAACCTCGCTTATCAAGTTGCACCTGCGTGTTTTCGAGTCCAATCCCCTGACTGGTGGGCCGCCGGCCGACCGAAACCAGCACGCGATCGTACTTGAAGGTGCCGAACTTCCCTGGCCCTTCAAACGCGACTTCAACCTTGTCACCCCGCACACCCAACGATCCGACCTTCGTGTTGAGAAAGATGCGATCTTCGAACAGCGCGTTCAAGCGCTTTTGCAGCGGCTTCACGAGATCACGATCGGCACCCATGAGCAGGCCGTCGAGCAATTCGACGACACTCACCTTGGTACCGAGGTTGGCGTAGACGGTCCCCATTTCCAAACCGATGTATCCGCCCCCTACGACGAGCAGCGTTTCCGGGACGTCGGTCAGCGCCAACGCGCCGGTGGAATCCATCACGCGATCCGAACCGATCCGGAAACTCGGCGGCATCGCCGGAGTGCTTCCGGTGGCCAGGATCAAGTGATCGAAAGTGAGCGTTCCGCCTTCGGGTATGGAATCGTCCTCCCCTTCCAAGCGCAAGGTGGTCGAGTCTTCGAGTACTCCCTTGGCGTGAATAACGTTGACTTTCCGGCGTTTTGCGAGTTGCGCGAGGCCGCCGGAGAGAGTGGCAATGACCTTTTCCTTTCGCGCTCGAACTTTATCGACGTCGATGTCCGGCTGCGAATACTCCACGCCCCAATCCTCCCGCAGTTCATCCACTTCGGAAATGACGCGAGCCACGTGCAGAAGCGCCTTCGAAGGGATGCAGCCGCGCAGCAGGCAGGTTCCTCCCAAGCGAGGATCGGCCTCGACCAGCGTCACGTCCATACCCTCGTCGGCCGCCAGAAAAGCAGCCGCATAGCCTCCCGGGCCACCGCCGAGAACAACAAGTTGTGCGTGCATTGAAGTGCCTCGTGTGATTACGACCTGCGTCCGTGTTTCGCTAGTCGTGTTGCCTATTGTTGTGTCGTTTCCCGAACGAACAAGCGGTAAGACAAAAAAAGGACGGACCCGAAAGCCCGTCCTGTATTCTCTTCGCCTGTCTGTGTGCCTGCCCGCGGTGACAATACCGCGAGTTTTGGCCAATGATCGATTCGAACGCTCAACTCCCGGACAGTGTTGCGGGGAGCGGAAAGGCGTTCGCGGCCGCTTAGCGAGACATGAATTCGACAACCATGTTCGCATCGACCGGCAAGCTGATGTCGGACGGGCCGGGCTTGCCTTGCACCGTGGCTCGCAACGTCTCGGAATCAAAGGTGACCCAGTCCAGCGGCTCGCCAGAACTGTCGGCAGCAATGCGCCGATACAGTTGCTGAACGTTAGAGCGAGCACGAACGGTAATCACGTCACCCGGACGCAAGATATAGGACGGGCTCGTGACCTTTACGCCGTTGACGGCAAAATGACCGTGTGCGACACCCTGCCGGGCCTGCGGTCGCGTCGACGTAAAGCCGGCTCGACGAATGACGTTGTCCAAACGGCTCTCGCAAAGCAGCAGCAGCATTTGCCCGGTGTCGCCCTTCTTGCGCACCACGTGATCGAAATAACGCCGCAGCTGACGTTCGCCCAAGCCGTAGTAATGCTTGATCTTCTGTTTTTCCTGCAAAGCCGCACCGTAGTTCGACGGTCGACGGCTCCGAGTATGCATGCCGGGAGGGGAGTCACGACGCTCCATCGCCTTGATCGCGCCGTTGCTTTCGTAAATCTGAGCGCTCAAGCGACGGTTGATGCGAGCTTTTGGGCCTGTGTATCGAGCCATTTCTGACAGATTCTCCTGTTGCTCCGCCGCGTTGGAACCACAAGCGGGGAAGGATCGCCTAAGGGTAAACAGCAAATCATGACGGATTTTGTCCGCGGCGACAAGGGGTAAAACAAGCGAAAACGCCAGCATTATCGCAGATCACGGATGCGGTTCTGCCGCGGAAGGGGGGCAACCGTCGGTCCCGCCGGTTTTCCAGGACGAACCGAATCCGACAGCCCAGGTTCCGTCGTCATCCAAGCTCGAAACGCAAGCGAGTGGGTAAGTTACCAGCAGATACACTTGCTTGTGCTGCTTGCTTGTATTTTGGCGGATTGCAGCGAACTTGCTGCCGCCCAACTCCCACGGTGATGGAGCTCGACTCTGTCAGGCTGCTGGCAGCTCGAGCACATCGGCTAATCGGCTTCCAAGCTTGCGCAGATTAGCTCTTTGTCGTTTCTGACAAACACATGGCGGTCAGCAAACGCCGGATGGGCCCAGCAGACGCCATCGCGTCGCCGCAGCTGCTCCAAGGTCGGTTCGATGAGTTTCGCTCGGCTGATTTCCTCGAATCCCTGTGGGGAAAGTCGCGAAATGATGAGTTCTCCGCGTTCATTGAACATCCAGATCTTGTCCTCGTGTTTGACGAAATGGATGTTGCTCCAACGCGCCGGCGGCGTGGCCGTTTTGTCTTCCCACAAGCGGTCGCCCGTCGCCGCGTCCAGGCAGCGAAGTTCACCGTAGCTGTCGACTCCGTAAATGTATTTTCCCTGGAACAAGGGGGTGCTGATGATCGATTGCAGCGCGTCGGTTTCCTGTTCGCTGCGTCCCACGCGTTGCCAGACCTTTTCGATCCCCAAACGCTCTTGCGACAGGCGCAACAGCAGCGAGCCGTCATAAAAGGAGGTCACAAACAGCAGGTCGTCTTGCACAATCGGGGTCGCAATGCCGATCGGCATCTTTTGCGGGGCAAAGGGCATCCGCCAATAGACTTCGGCTTTCCGCGGGGACATGCCGGCGACGCTGTCGCCAGTCCAGCAGGCCAGCACTTCGTGGCCGGCCTGATGAACCAGGACGGGTGCGGAATACTGTGCCCGGTCGTTGAGCGCTCGCCATTCTTCGTCCCCGCTCTTTTTCTCAAACGCGACCAGCGACGCGCCGTCCGCGGCGCCAATGTGGACAATCACCAGGTCGTCAAAGACCAGTGGCGCCGCGGCGATTCCCCAGATCGGCATGCGAATCTGATAGTCGCGATTCAAGTCGCGCTGCCACAGGACGTCACCCGTGCCCGCATCCAGGCAACAGAACTGTCCCATCGCTCCTAGCGAGAAGGCTCGGTTGTCCTCCACGGTAACGTTGGCCCGAGGACCTGCGGTGTAGCTGATTGTATATTCGCACGGATAGCGGTGCTCCCAGAGCCGCTGGCCGGTCTTCGAATCAAAGCAGAGGACGCGTTCGGAAGGCTGTGGTTCGAGTTGCCGGTCGGTGATGAAGACGCGCTGCTTGGCCACGCTGGGGCCGCTGTAGCCCGGGCCGATCGGGACTCGCCATTCCGCTTCGATTCTCCTGGTTTCGAAACGGTCAAGGATCCCGTCCTCGCGCCAGACACCGTCTCGCTGCGAGCCGCGCCATTGCGGCCAGTCTTCGGCGCAGGCGATGGCGGAAGGAAAGAAAAGGCCAAGGGTCAGCAGCATCCGTTTGAGTGTCATGATGATTTCGCCTGAATCCTGAATCTGTAGTCCTGCGGCTCCGCCCGCGGGGCTTGAAGAACGACCCGTAGTCCTGCGGCTCCGCCCGCGGGGCCCTGCGAACGGAGTCGCAGGACTACAAGCAGCAG
>CALBSZ010000144.1 GCA_937967665.1 uncultured Planctomycetaceae bacterium | reverse complement strand
CCGTGCGATGGTCAAGGCGGCCCGCGCCGCCAACCGGGTCGTCCAGGTGGGGCTCCATCGCCGCGTCGGTCCTCACCATGTTTCGGGAATGAAGTTTCTCAAAGAAGGCGGCGCCGGCGAGATTGGCATGGTGCGCATGTTTGTGGCTGGCGGCGGCGGCCCGGAACTGCCAACCGCCAACAGCGCGCCGCCGGCGGGGATGGATTGGGACATGTACTGCGGCCCCGCGCCGCTGCGGCCGTTTAACCGCAAGATCCATCCAGGCGGTTTTCGGAACTTCCTCGATTTTGCTAACGGGACACTCGGCGATTGGGGAGTCCACTGGCTGGATCAGATGATGTGGTGGACCGAGGAAAAGTACCCTCGCCGCGTGTATTCGGCCGGCGGTCGCCCCATTCGCGGCGAAGCGGTTTTGAATGAACGCGAACAGACCACCGACGCGCCCGATTCACAGATCGCCGTCTACGAATTCGAGAACTTCACCGCGCATTGGGAGCATCGCAAGTTCGCCAAAAACAACGCGGAAAAGTCGGCGATCGGCTGTTACTTCTATGGCACCAAGGGGACATTCCACATGGGCTGGCGAGACGGCTGGACATTCTATCCGGCGGATGCGAAGCAAGCTTTGATCCACCAGGATGCCGACTTGCAGCAGCCGGATGGTCACAGCATCACCCGGCTCTGGAACGATTTCATGCAAGCGATTGAAAAAGGGACGAAACCCGCTTGCGACATCGAAACCGGGCACCTTTCCACCAACCTTGCCCTGCTGGGCATGCTCAGCTACAAGGTTGGCCGGAGCCTGCGCTGGGACGGCGATGCGGAAAAAGTGATCGACGATCCGGAGGCCAACCAGCTTCTCCGCCGTGATTACCGTGGCGAATGGAAGTATCCCGAGGCGTAATTCTCAGTTTATAATTGGGCCATGCAACGAGCTCCCCAACGACGAACGTTGATGGCCGAACGCCTGGAAGCGCGGACGTTGTTGACCGCCGTCATTACGGAATTCATGGCGGACAACGACAAGACGCTGGCAGACGGCGACGGGAAGTCGTCGGACTGGATCGAAATCGCCAACACGGCAGCCACACCGCTCGATCTCATCGGCTGGTACCTGACTGATGATCCTGCGGTACTGGACAAGTGGCCGTTTCCCGCCCGGACGCTCAACGGTGGCGAACACCTGGTGGTATTCGCGTCGGCGCAGACCGTCGACGATTATGTCGATGCCGGCGGGAACCTGCATACCAATTTCAGCTTGAATGCGCAGGGCGACTATGTCGCGCTGGTTCAGGACAACGGCGGCTTGCAGGTTGTCAGCGAGTTCCGCGTCGGTGGCGGGCAGTATCCGAACCAGTTGGAAAACGTCTCCTACGGGATCGGCAACTTGACGATCAATACCACCCTGGTCGATATCGACTCGTCCGTGCACGCTTTCATTCCGGCGAATGACGGTCTGGCCGGCAGTTGGACGGGCGGCCAGGAACCGTTCGACGATTCGGCCGCCGCGGGCTGGCTGCAGGGCCAATTTGGAGTCGGCTTTGACACGGATGCTCCGGGCCCCGTGACGCCGACTCCGGTTCTCGGTTGGAACGCGGCCTTCCCTGCCAGCGGCTCTGTTTGGGAACCGGCGACCGGCAGCAGTCGTTCGTGGTCGTTTAGCACGCCTCCCGATTGGATCGACGCCGCCGGATTCTGGCCGGGCATCACACATGCCTATCACTACGACGGCAATGCAGACGTGACGTCGGCCAGCTATCAGGGCATTGGCGATACGGGGCCTGCGTCCTTCGAAATGTGGTTCAAGCCCGCCGACTTGTCGGGTGGCGATCAGGTGCTGTGGGAAACCGGTGGAGTCAATGGCGCGTCGCTGACGTTGAATGACAACATCCTGCGATTTGGCACCAGCAACACGGGCGAATCGCCGACCTCGCGTAGTATTACCTATGCCCTGTCCGGGCTGGAGGTAGCGACGTTCGTGCAGGTTGTCGGTGTGATCGACATGGCCGCCGGAGAAACGCGACTCTACGTAAACGGCGCGCTGCAGCCGGGGACGGTCGCGAGTGCCACGGCCGATTGGTCCGGCGTCAATAACGCGGGACTGGGAGTCGAAGGGAGCAACGCGACGGGTGGTTTTGCCAGCGGCAGCGAACGCGGGCACGGCAAATTCAAGGGCGACATCGCGATCTTCAACTTCTATGACATGGCCGTGACCGATTCGCAGGTGCAGGATTTGTACAGCGCGGTCACGGCGGCGGATTACTCATCCGTCATCGGCCTGAACCTGGAAACGCCGATGCACGACGTGAACGCCTCGGCGTATCTGCGCACTTCGTTTGACGTTATTGATCCAGCACAATTCGATACGTTGCGGCTGAACGTGCAGTACGACGATGGTTTCGTCGCCTATCTGAACGGCCAGGAACTGGCGCGGCGCAACGCACCGGCGAGTTTGACTTTCGATGCGAACGCCTTGGCCGACCGCGGTGACCAGCAGGCATTGATCTTCGAACAGATGGACGCGTCGGTAAATTTGTCCGCGCTGCAGGCGGGAACCAACGTGCTCGCCTTCCAGGCGTTGAATGTGACCGCGGACGACGCGGACTTTCTGCTTCGCCCTGAGTTGACCGCTTCACGGACGACCGTCGATGTACCGCTGTACTTTACCGAGCCGACACCGGGAACCGCGAACGGCAGCGGGTATCTGGACTACGTCCGCGATACCAAGTTCAGTGTGGACCGCGGCTTCTTCGAAACGGCTTTTGATGTCTCCATTTCCACGGCGACCGCGGGCGCAGCGATCTACTACACTACCGACGGAAGTGTGCCGACTCCCGATACAGGCACCTTGTATACGGCCCCGATTCCGATTTCCACCACGACGGTGCTGCGGGCAGCGGCATACAAGGATGGCTATATTGCCACGGCTGCGGACACGCAGACGTACCTGTTCCTGTCGGACGTCATCCATCAACCCAACGACCCCGCGGGGTACCCGGCGACCTGGGCGGGTCGTCCGGCGGACTACGAAATGGATCCGGATGTGGTTGGGCCGGCAAATCTCTTCGACGACTTGTACCGCGATACGATCATCGACGATTTGAAGTCGTTGCCGACCGTGTCGCTGGTGACCGACATTGAGAATCTGTTTGGCCCCAGCGGCATTTACGAGAACCCTCAAAGTACCGGTTCCGCCTGGGAACGGCCGGTTTCGGTCGAATTCTTCACGGCGGATCAGGCGGAAGAATTCCACGCCAACAGCGGCCTGCGCGTGCAAGGCGGGTCGAGCCGTTCGCCAGATTATCCCAAGCACTCATTCCGTCTCGAATTTCGCGATGAATACGGCCCCGGAAAACTGAACTACGACCTGTTTGGCAATCAGCCTTTCGGCGACTCGGCCGTGGAAGTGTTTGATGAAGTGGTGTTGCGCGCCGCGTTCAATAACTCCTGGACGCATTGGCACTACTATCAGGCCGCGCGCGGACAATACACGCGCGATCAATGGGTTCGCGACTTGAGCGCTGCGATGGGCCAGCCCACCACGCACGGCCGTTACGCGCATTTGTACATTAATGGAATGTATTGGGGCATCTACAACGTAGGGGAACGTCCCGCGGCGCCGTATCAAGCCGAGTATTTTGGCGGCGATCAATCGGAATGGGATGTGCTGAATAGCGGCGAGGCGATCAACGGAGATACGGCGGCTTGGAACGCGATGTTTGCCATCGCCAACGGAGGTGTCGGCGACGCGCAGTCCTACGCGAATCTACAGCAGTATCTGGATGTCGATAATTTCATTGACTACATGATCATGAACTTCTACGTCGGCAACGCGGACTGGGACGGGCACAACTGGATTGCGGCTCGCCAGCGCGTGCCCAGCGGGCGTTTTCAATTCTTCGCCTGGGATTCCGAATTCGCCATCGGCTTGCCTCCCAGCAATAGGGCCGTGGGAATTGACGGTGAATCGCAGATTATCAATATCGACCGCACCAACCTCAACGGCAACAACCGTCCCTCGCGATTGTTTCAACAGTTGCTGGCGAACGAGGAATTTCGCGTTACTTTCGGCGATCACGTGCACCGATTCTTTTACAACGAGGGTGCCCTGACGCCGTCGTCGGCAGCGTCGCTGTGGAACGTCCGCGCGGCGCAGGTGGATCGCGCCGTGGTTGCCGAGTCCGCACGCTGGGGAGACTATCGCCGGGATGTGCATCCGAATATCTGGCCGATGGCGAATTTCGATTTGTACACCCGCAGCGAACATTTTCTGGATCAGCAGGATTTCATCCTGAACGACTATCTGCCCGTGCGATCCGGGATTGTGTTGAGTCAGTTCGTGTCGAAGAATGTTTATCCGGAGGTCGTGGCGCCTGCCTTCAACCAGCACGGCGGGTTCGTGGCCGCGGGCTTCGAACTCACCATCACGGCGCCGGCCGGGACAATCTACTACACACTGGACGGGACGGATCCGCGTGAAGTCGGCGGCGCAGTCGCGGCAAACGCCCTGGCGTACTCGAGTCCAATCACGCTCAACAGCAGCGTGACCGCCAAGGCCCGCGTGTGGGATGGGACGGCCTGGTCCGCGCTGAATGAAGCGGAGTTCGTTGTGAGTCCAGCCGCGGCGGGCAATCTCGCCATTACCGAAGTGCACTACAATCCGCCTGCCCCAACCAGCGCGGAACTGGCGCTGGATCCCAATCTGAATAACGACGACTTTGAATTCGTCGAGTTGCGGAATACGGGTGCGGTACCGATTGACTTGACGGGAGTGCACTTTGCCGACGGCATTTCGTTCAACTTCAACGGCGGGAACGCAACGTCACTTGACCCCGGCGCGTTCCTGCTGATCGTCAGCGACCAGGCGGCATTTGAAATCCGCTACGGCACCGGGTTGCCGGTCGCGGGAGAATATGCTCAGCAATTGTCCAACGGCGGCGAACGCGTGTTGCTGCTGGACGCCGCCGGCGTTACGATCCACGATTTCACCTACGACGACAGCGGTGACTGGCCGTTGCTGGCGGACGGTTTCGGGAGTTCGCTAACGGTACTGGATACCTTGGGGATCTACGCCGACCCGTTCAACTGGTTTGCCAGCGGTGAATTCGGTGGGACACCGGGTGTGGACGGCAGTCACGTCGCTGTCGCTCGCCGCCGCCTGTTTTACGACGGCTCCGCATGGGACGCGAGCCCATCTGGGGACGACCATGCCGTGGCACTGGACAAGGTGCCGCTGCTTCCGGGACAGCGCGGCGACTTTGAAAACTACAGCAGTTTCTCGGCCGGCCTGACGGGGGTGATGATCGACGTTCACGACCTGGCCAACGCGGAAACTCTCACAGCCAGCGACTTTCTATTTCTGCGTGGCAACGTCGATGACCTGGCCATGTGGTCTGCCGTTCCCGATCCGGATGTCCTGGTGCGCGGAGGGGAAGGAGTTGGCGGATCGGATCGAATTGTCTTGACCTGGCCCGCCGGCACGATTACGAACGATTGGCTTTCCATCACCTTGCGCGCCGCGCCAACGGGTTTGGTCTCCGATGACACTTTCTATTTCGGCAGTGCCGTCGGCGAGTCGGGTGATGCAACGCAGCATGCGTTGGTCAACGCCTTCGACCGCGCCGGGCCTCGCGATAACCCGACGACGTCGGCGCTCGTGACGAATCGCTTCGACTACAACCGCGACAAACTGGTGGACGGAGCGGACATCGCGGTGGCGCGGGATTCTCCCACCAGTTTTCTGAACTCGCTAAAACGCGTTCGCCCGTCCGCGGCGGCGTCACCGGTGCCGCAATCGCTGGTATTGGAGAGCACGAATCATGACGAATTGCAGGCGAATGCTGGCGTCATGGTCGAAGACTCGGTTCCGAGCGGTCCCGTCAGTCCTGAGAAGCTTGGGCAGCTGGCCGTGACAGTCCGCGAAAGACTCGCGTCGTCGGCGCGCGCGCGGAGCGCTGCTGCTGTAACGCGGCTGGACGAACAACTATTAGAACTACTTGCGATTGATCATATGCCATGAGCAAAAAACAACCTTCCCTGGAAATATCGACTTCCCGTAACTTCGCGTCCTGGCTGGACGAGGCGGATGTGAGCCTGGCGTTTACCACCTACCAGGCGGGAAAACTGTTCCTGTGCGGCACGGGACCGGAGGGGCGTGTCGCCGTGTTTGAACGCACATTCCATCGTTGCATGGGACTGTGGGCAGCGGACGACGGGCAATCTTTTTGGATGAGCAGTATTTATCAGCTGTGGCGGTTTCAGAATATGCTGGGTGAGGGCGAGTTGTCTGAGAAAGGACATGATCGACTTTATACTCCGCAAGTCGGATACACGACCGGCGACTTGGACGTTCACGATATGGTCGTGGACGATGCGGGGCGACTCGTCTTTGTGAACACGCTGTTTACCTGCCTGGCCACGACAGACGATACGTACAATTTCGTTCCCCTCTGGCAGCCGCCCTTTGTTTCCAAGCTGGCCGCCGAGGACCGCTGCCACTTGAACGGTCTGGCACTGCGCGACGGCCAGCCGCGTTATGTTACCGCGGTCAGCGAATCGGATGTCGCCGATGGTTGGCGGGATCATCGGAACGAGGGCGGTATCGTCATGGATGTTCGCAGCAACGAAGTTGTCGCTCGCGGCTTGTCGATGCCCCATTCGCCCCGCTGGTACCGTGATCGATTGTGGCTACTGGATTCCGGCACCGGCTATTTCGGATTTGTCGATTTGGACAGCGGAGAGTTCGAGCGAGTGGCCTTTTGTCCGGGCTACCTTCGCGGCCTCTGTTTCGCGGGGAATTATGCCATTGCCGGGCTGTCCTTGCCGCGACACAATCGCAGTTTCCAGGGACTGGCGCTGCAGGATCATCTCGAGGAAAAGAATGCCGAACCGCGCTGCGGCATCTGCGTGATCGATTTGAATACAGGCGACGTGGTTCACCACCTGCGCGTCGAGGGCGTGGTTGTGGAGTTGTACGACGTCGTTGCGTTACCGCACGCGAAGAGACCCATGATGCTGGGCTTTCGCAATGAGGAGATTCATCGGTTGCTGTCCATTGGTCCGAACGGCAAGCTGTAAGTTCGCGCGGGTCATTCGGCGCGGGAATCGTCGGGGCCGTAACGTCCCTGGTACTCATCGGCCGGATACTTGAGGCGATTCTTGATCATCTTGTCGCGCATGGCACTGGCGATGTCGATATGCAATTCGTTGGCGATGGCCATGGCGTAGCAAAGCACGTCGGCCAGTTCCTCCGCGACCTCGCGCAGCTTGTCGTCGTCCCGGCCGATCTCGCGCGAAGCGTCCGGTGTGATCCACTGGAAATGTTCCATCAGTTCCGCGGCTTCAATGGCCAAGGCCATGCTCAGATTCTTCGGCGAATGGAACTGCTGCCAGTCCCGTTCGTCCACGAACTCACGCACCATCTGGCGCAGTTCACTAATTCGGGTCTCTTGGTCGGTGGTCATGTGCATTCAGTTACAGCGCGTTTCGCGTAAGTGTAGCGGTTTTTTTGCCAATTGACACGGTGATTTACAGCG
>CALBSZ010000143.1 GCA_937967665.1 uncultured Planctomycetaceae bacterium | reverse complement strand
GTTCGTCTGCCAGGGAACGCGTGAGTCCCTCCACCGCCCATTTTGTGGCGCAGTAGGGAGCCACTTCGGGCGACGTGGACCGCCCCCACGTCGAGCTGAAATTGACGATGATACCGGACTGTCGCGCGACCATTGCGGGCACGAAATGTCGGATCACATGGAACATGCCCTTGATGTTCACGTCCACCAGCGCGGCGAACTCCTCCGGCGGCACGTTCCAGAGTGGGTTGTTGGCATTCATTAAAGCGGCATTGTTGATCAGCAGGTCGGGGACACCACGATCGACAAGGATACTGGCAGCCCACCGTTCCACCTGAAGATCCTCTGCGATGTCGACCTGTTCGAAATGATGCGTCGGTCCCAGCCGCTCGTTCAGTTCGTCGATGGCGACTTGCGAACGAGCACAGCCGCACACCACATGGCCGCGTTCAATAAACCCCTCGATCATGGCGAGGCCCAATCCCTGGCTCACACCGGTGACCACAATCAATCTGGATTTCGGCATTATTTCTCCTTCGGGAAAAAATGACTCCATGCTATTGGTGAGAACGCACTCTATCGTAGGCGCCGCCTCGAAGCCAGCCGCATGGGCCCTCCGCTCGTTCATCGCGACTCTCGCGGAGGGAGAATAGCGGGCGAGCATCAGCCACCCTCCCTGGGGAGGGTCGGACGCGGTAGCGGCCGGGGAGTCTTTCCGCAGCTACTTGCCGAACAGTCCCAGCATCTTACCCAGCAGATGCAGTGCCACCAAGGCGATGATGGCAATGACGACAACGGGCAGCAACTTCGGCCGCACGCAAATCGTCAACAGGATGCCGACGATGGCCCACAGCAGCCAGGTTGGGACTTTCGCGCGAAGGACCACCAATTGCGGCCATGCCAGCCAGAGTGACGCCATTACCACGCCGATGCGCACCGACATGCCCGACGCCATCTCGGTGCGGTTGTCGTCACTGTCCATCAGGTACAACGTGGCACCGAGAAAGATCAACAACAGAGCAGTGATTCCCAACAGGTGGCGTTGCATGTAATTCGTGTGATTGCCCTGTGTCGTCGGTTGTGGAATTCACGAAATCCGAAATACGGAACAAATTCAGAATCTGGAACTCAATACAACTTCACCGGAAACGCGAAAGGCAACGGCCATTGGCATTTCGGAGTTTCGTATTTGTGACATTTGCATTTGTTTCGGTTTTCGAGATTCGTGCTTCGAATTTCAATTCCAACAGTCACCCACCTCGCTTGTCAAGAAACTAGGCTTTGTTTTAAATCTCGCGTTGTTGTCATGGGTGGCCGGGGTCGCGTGAAGCGAGCCCCTGGAATCCAAGGTTCTGTGGGGTCGCTTCGCTCCACCACAGCCACCCTTCCCCGGTTGTAAAACAGAAACTAGGCCATCGACACCGTCACGGTCTTGGTTTCGGTATAGGCTTTGAGGCCTTCTTCGCCGAGTTCACGGCCGATACCGGACATCTTGAAGCCGCCGAAGGGAGCGGCGGCGTCGAAGACGTCATAGCAGTTCACCCAGACCGTTCCAGCTCGAACGCTGTCGGCGACACGGTGCGCTTTACCAATATCGCGTGTCCAGACCGCGGCCGCCAGGCCGTAAAACGTATTGTTCGCTCGGCGAATGATATCCTCCGTATCCTTGAAGGACATCACCGACATCACCGGCCCGAAGATCTCGTCTGTGGCGATGGGGTTGTCGTCGCGAACGTTGGTGAACAACGTCGGTTCAATAAAGTATCCTTCGTCCCCATGCCGCTGGCCGCCGGTAACGCAGGTGGCGCCGGCCTGTTTGCCCAGTTCGCAGTACTTCAAGATCTTGTCGAACTGGTCCTGGTCGACTTGCGGGCCCTGTTCGGTTTCCGGATCGAACGGGTTGCCGAGTTTGCGCGTCCTGTTCATGGAGGAAACACGTTCGATGAATTCGTCATGGATGCTCTCTTCTACGAACACGCGACTTCCAGCGCAGCAGCACTGTCCTTGATTGAAGTACAGCCCGAAGTGCGTGCCCGCGATCGCCGCATCCAAATCGGCGTCCGCAAAAATGATGTTCGGACTCTTGCCGCCCAGTTCGAACGTCAGCCGCTTCAAGGTCGGCGCCGCGTTGGCCATGATGATTTGCGCTGTCTTGTATTCGCCCGTGAAGGCCACTTTGTCGACACCGGGATGGGTGACGATCGCGCCGCCGGCGGTCGGGCCGAATCCCGGCACGACGTTAAGGACGCCGTCAGGAATGCCGGCTTTCTGTGCCAGGCGAGCCATCCGCAGGCAGGTCAGCGGCGTCTGTTCCGCGGGCTTCATGACGATCGTGCAACCTGCCGCCAGGGCCGGTCCCCATTTCCACGCAGTCATCAGCATGGGAAAGTTCCAAGGGATGATTTGCCCGGCGACGCCCACTGGTTCTCGCTTCGTGTAGGTAAAGTAGTCGCCGCGGACAGGAATGGTGCTGCCGTGGATCTTATCCGCGTAGCCCGCATAATAGCGCAAGCAGTCGATCGTCAACGGCAGGTCCGCGTTCCGCGAGTCCCGGATGGGTTTGCCATTGTCCAGGGTTTCCAGGGCAGCCAGTTCGTCGATTTCTGCTTCGATCAGATCGGCCAGGCGATACATGAGCCGGCCGCGATCACGCGCGTCCATGCGTCGCCATTCGCCTTGTTCGAAAGCCTGCCGGGCCGCCTTGACGGCGAGGTCAATATCCTCGGCGTCCCCTTCCGCGACTTGTGCGATGACTTCTTCAGTCGCTGGGTGAATGGTAGCGAAGGTCTTGCCGCTGACCGCGGGCTGCCATGTGCCCCCAATAAAACATTCGGTTTGTTTGATACGCGGACGCGCTACGACTTCTTGTTCAGTTACGGTGGCCACGGCGATGCTCCTGACAGCGGGAAACGGGAACGGGCAAACGCGGAGCCGACAGCGTCAGGGTCGATGGTCATATCGGCACGAAGCGCAAGCGAGTGAATCATTTTTTTCCGAATACACACTTGCTCGCGCTACGTGCTTGTATTTTGGCGGATTCCCAAAAGCCAGCGCTGCCAGCTACAATCTGCTTCTGATTCTACCCTTCCTGCAATCCACAGCAACCTCAGGGACGCTATTCGGGGGTTTCCCAGGAAAGCATGTCCACGTCGACGAAAAGCACCCAGGCATCCGCAGCCCGAAACATGGAGACCCTGGCGTCGCGACATGCTTGTTTACGAACATGGCGGCGGTTAACGTAGTACTACAGCGCACGGTCGCGACAAAAGGGGACTGGCTCGGCGATCCAAACGGTGAACAGCTCGACAATGAGGTCGCGTCGCCGTGCCTGTCCCCTTTTCGCAACATTCCCTTTTCGCAACATTTCAGTGGAGAAGCAACACCGATGCCAAAATGTTGTGAAGATAGCGCTCACTGGTTTGTGGTGGCCGCAGTACTCTCTATGGTACTCTGCTTCGCGCCGTGCGTGCGAGCGGACGATCCGGAATGGATTTGGTCAAGCGAGAAGCGTAGCGCCGGTCAGGAAGTTCGTTTCAGCAAACCGTTTCTCGTTTCGCAAGGCCTGCGCGCCGCCCGGGTTACGGGAGCATTCGACTTTTGCGAAGGCCAGGTCCAACTCGTGCGGCGCGACGATGAGGTTGTTGTCCATGCGGGCGGCGGTTTTGAATCGCCATTCTCCGTGGATGCCACACGCATGTTGGGCGAAGGCGATCACGTCTTGCGGTTTACCGGAAAAAGCGTCCCCGGTCCGGCGGCGGTGTGGGTCTGTCTGGATATGGAATACGTGGACGGCACGCGGGAACAAGTCGTCTCCAACGCGTCCTGGCAGGTCGAGGCGAAGTCGCCTGTCGTCGGTTTCGGCGCCGTGGCAGCGCCCTGGTATCGCCCCGGCGGCGACGCCGCGCAGATCACCGCGTTCGACGACTACACCCAGTGGAAGCAGGCGCTTGGCGAGGATCCGGCGGCCGACACCGCCCGCTTTTGGACCCACGAAGATTTCGAAATCGAACTGGTGCATGCGGCTACACCGGAGCAAGGGTCGTGGGTCAGCATGGCATTCGATTCGCAAGGGCGAATCGTGATCGCGCGCGAGGACCGCGGGCTGCTGCGGTTGACGCTGTCCCACGACGGCAGTCGTATCGCTCAGAGCGATACGGTGAATACCGACTTGCAGGAATGTCGCGGACTGCTGTTCGCCTACGGATCACTCTATGCCCACGCCAATAATTCCAAAGGTTTGTATCGACTGCGGGATACCGACGGGAACGACCAGTACGACGAAAGTGTCTTGCTGTACAGCTTGTCTGGCGGCGTGGGGCACGGTCGCAATGACCTGGCCCTGGGACCGGACGGCCTGATCTATGCCATTCACGGGGACGCCGTGGACCTGCCGCGGGACGTGGTGGATTGGACGTCTCCGTTGCGGAAACTTCGTCGTCATCAGGATGCCCGAGAAGGATTCGTGCTACGATTTGACCAAGAAGGCCAACATCGCGAACTCGTCTGTGCCGGACTGCGGAATCCCTACGGCATCGATTTCAACGCGAACGGAGAGATGTTCACCTACGATGCGGACGCGGAATTCGATATGGGAGCGCCGTGGTACCGGCCGACCAGAGTAGACCATCTGGTCGTGGGAAGCGACTTTGGCTGGCGCGCGGTCACCGGCACCTGGCCGCCTTACTACCCGGACCATCCCGGCAACGCGGTGGCGAACGTGGATATCGGCAAAGGTTCGCCGACCGGCGTGAAATTCGGCACGCACAGCAGCTTTCCCGATCACTACCGCGACGCACTGTTCGTGCTGGACTGGGCTTATGGCCGTATCCTGGCCGTCCATCTGGCGCCGCGCGGCGCGAGTTACGCTTGCGCCCCCGTCACGATCGTGAAGGGACGGCCACTGAACGTTACCGACCTGGACTTCCATCCGCGTACCGGCGACATGTACGTTGTCACCGGAGGTCGCAAGACCCGCGCCGGTCTCTATCGGATTCGTTATACAGGCCGAGCCGCCGCCGAAACTACGAAGCAGAGTGCCGCCAGGATCGCATTTTCGCGGCAGCAGCGCGCGCTTCGCCGCCGTCTGGAATCGCTGTGTCTTGCCGAGGACACCGAGGTAGTTGAGATCGTCTGGCCGCGGCTTGGTGACAGCGACCCCTGGATTCGCTACGCGGCGCGCAACGCGCTGGAACATCAACCGATCGAGCTGTGGTCGGCTCGAGCGCTGGCGGAACGCGATCCCGAAATTCGACCGGCGGCCTGCCTTGCACTGGCACGAAGCGGTCAGTTGCCGGCCGCTGTCGTCGACCGAATACTCGATCACACGCCCAGCAACCACCGAACCGCCGCTGAAGCGCTGCACGCCTGCTGGCTATGCCTGCGAGGCGATGCGCAACTGCTGGCGGATCGCGCGTCAGAACTGTTGTCGTGGCTTGATCGTCTTCCTCGGGATTCCTGGCCGCTGCGACGCGATTCCAGTCAGATCCTTGGCATGATCCAGCGGCGGGAGGCGGCCACGTCACTGATCGACTTGCTTGTCGAGGCTTCGCAGCAGCACGAACAAATGCATTACTTGTTCGTGCTGCGCCAGCAACTCGACCTCGTCCCCGAGCACCAGGCGACTTACTTCCAGCGGTTGCGTGATTCGCGATTCTATCTGCACGGACAAGGAATGCAGGGGTTCCTGTCCAAAATTCGTGAGGAAGCCGTGGCCTCGCTGTCGGAACAAGACAAAGCGGCTTTGGGAGACCTGATTCATGAAGCACCGAACGCTGCGTCCGTTACCGTTCCGGAGCGGGAATTTGTGAAGCGCTGGACCGTGGTGGAACTTGCCGACTCGCTCTCGTTCGACAAGGCGGACGTCGCACGCGGCAAACGGCTGTTCTACGAAGCGAAGTGCGCGCGTTGCCACCGGCATGGCCGGGAAGGAACGCCGATCGGACCGGAGCTGACTTACGTCAGCCGCCGTTTCCGCCGTGCCGACTTGCTGCAGTCCATTATCGATCCGGCCGACGTGATCGCTCCCGAATACCAAAGCGTTCGCGTCGTCACGACCGATGGCCGGGTTCTGACCGGGCGACTGGCGCCCGGTGGCGATTACCGCTCGCCTTCGTTGCGACTGGCCACCGATGTCGAACGGCCGTTGGAGACGACCGAGATTTTGAAAACCGACATTGTGGAAACGCAAGCGATCCCACAATCCTGGATGCCATCCGGATTGCTCGACGTCCTGACCGCCCAGGAAATTGCCGATTTGGTTTCGTTTCTGGAATCGAGTCCCGCACCGTAGCCGCATGCGTTCCCGGCGTCGTTCGCACGCCTTATTGTCGCGCGCGGATATCGTTCAGCAGGGCCTGATAGGATGGATTCTGTGGCTCCAGCTCAACGACGCGTTCGGCGTACTCCAGGGCTTCCTCCCAGCGTTCCAGTTTCTGGTACAGCAAGGCCAGGGCGAGCACGAAGCTGGTGGTGTTGGGGTCCAGTGTTTCGGCGCGTTTCAACGCCGTTTCCGCGGCGGCCATCTGGCCATTCAGGTAAAGAGACATGCCGTAGCGATACTGGATGCCGGCGTTGTCTGGGGCCAGGCGGGCGTCGCGGGCCAGCAAAGGTAGTTCTTCCTGGCGGAGTTGCGCGGCAATCGCGCGGTGCTTTTCAACCTCGCCCATCGCCTCGATGTAACCCTGTTGATTGCGTTGATTGATCGCCCGCCGGGCGTCGCGATCCGCCTGATCGGCGATCCGGTCCGACAGCGCCGCCAGCTGCGTGCGCGGACCGACCACCAGCGGTTCCACCCGCATGGCGGTCTGGTAGGCGGTTTGGGCTTGGGCGAGCTGGTTGAGATTCTCGTACAGGATTCCCAAACCGATATGCGTGCCGGCGCGGTCATTGTTCACCAGCATCGCTTGACGGTATTCGTCGATCGCGGCGTCGCGCACGGCGCGCTCCCGGCCATCCGTGCAGGCGCGCGTCAGGTCGGGGGCCAGCCGTGACAGCACGCGACCTGCCTCCGTGCGTACCAGCCGCGACGGGTCTGTCAGCAGGGGAATAATAGCGTCGACTACCGGTTGCAGGCGGTCCGTAATGGCCGCCATCTGCTCGGGGGACAACTGCCCGTGACGCGCGTAGTCCGGAATCTGTTCGAGATCCGTTTGGGATGGCAGCTGCGTCTCGAGACTGCCGAGGGCCGCCGCCCGGACCAGCGGGTTGGCGTCGCTGAGGGACTGGGCACACGCGTTCAGGTCTTCTGGCGAAGCATAGAGCCCCAACTGATAGATGCCGCTGGCGCGCACGATAGCTGGAGTCTGAAAGTTGGCGGCCAATCGACGCAGTTCTATGTTCGCGCGAGGATCGCGATTTCAGGCCGAGTGCAACGCGTCCGCGAAGTGGTCGCCGCGATACTTGGATTGCGGGAACCACTTGTCGCAGTACTCCTGCGCCCACTCGTCGAGCGCAGTCAAAGCGGCTTTCACTTCCGCATCGCCGTTCATGGCTGCCACGACCCAATCGTTGTACTGGCGGAACTGGTCGCGCTGCGGTAGTTCGACCTTTTTCAGTTCCAAGTGGCAGCGAGTGCAGGCATTCGGCGTGCCGTACTTGACGGACAAATCCGGACGGGGGACTCGCAGGCTGTGATCACGACGGGGATCGACATCCATGTAGGTCGTTTCCGGCATGTGGCATTCGACGCACGAGGCGCCGCGGGAACCCTCCTGGTGCTGATGATGCAGCGGGGTATCGTACTTACCGGCTGAATGCTGGTGGCACGACGTGCATACCTTGTTCCCTTCGAACTTCAAGCGTGCGGTATGGGGATCATGGCAATCGGTGCAGCGAATGCCCTTGTGGTACATCTTGCTTTGCAGGTACGAACCGTGAACATACACTTCGTCCAGGATCTGACCGTCGCAGAAATAGGTCTGCGGCTGAAACAGTTCATTGCCGTAATGGTCGTAGAAATTGTCTCCCGCCTTAAAATCTTCGGTCAGGATGCGGCGGCGCGAATGGCACTTGGCGCAAGTCTGAATCTGCGGCTCGGCGTCGTTCCCTTTCAAACGGGCCAGACCGTAGCCGTGTTTTCGGTCCCAAAACAAAGACTTTGAATTGGCCATTTCAACATGGGCACTGCCGGGGCCGTGACAGGCCTCACAACTGACATCGATTTCTGAAAACGTGGTGTGGTAGGTCAACGTCTTCGTATCGAATCCCTTTTTCAAATTGGTCGAGTGGCAGTCCGCGCACATCGTGTTCCAACGCTGCGCGATGCCCGTCCAGTGCAGGTCGTCATCCGGCGCCAGCTTTTCGCGGACGTCGGGTGGCGACAGGTAAAACCACTGTTTCTTCTTCGTGTCCCAGGAAACACGCAGGACCTGAACGGCGGGCACTTCGTTGTCCGCCATTGATGCGCCGCGGCCGAATTCGACCATGTACTGCTGGAGCGGATCGTGTCCAAAGACATACTTGATTTCGAAATCGGCCATCTCGCCGTCCGGACCTTCGGTATGGATCCAGTACTTGCCGTCCGCCTGGAACATGTGCGAGGTGATTCCGTAGTGTTCCAGCATCGCGTCGTCGAAGTCGCCCAATACCGTTTCCGGTGTGGCCAGATCCATCGCCAGGTCGTGATGGGACCCGGAGAAACGTTCCGCTTGCTGCTGGTGGCATTGAATGCACGATTGCCGGCCCACATAGGTGAATTCGACATCGTCCGGTAGCCCAAACCACCAGTCCGCGGCGACCACACCACTGACGATCACAAGCACGGCGACGAAAACAAAAAGGAGCAACGATCGCTGCGAACGCACCGGTCGCGTCTCGGGGATCGATTCGGTGGGCTGTCTGGATTTGGGCATGGAGATTGGTGTAGGATGACGGTGAGTAAACTATCAATTATGGTTCGAAACACGGCTTAGGGATAGGCGTCGGCGGCGACGCGTTCGCCCAAAGGATCTCATGCAGACCGAATCGGTAACCTGTAACCAATGCGGCGCTCCGCTTACCGTGCCGGAAGTGGCCAACTTCGTGACGTGCAACCATTGCGAATCACGTCTGGCGATCCGCCGGACCGATACGGTAACTTTCACCGAGAAACTGGAGAGGCTGGAATCCAATCAAAGCGAAATGCTGTCTCGCTTGCACAGGCTGGAGCGGCAAAATGAAGTTGCCAGCATCGATCGTCAGTGGGAGCGTGAGAAGAAGAGCTACATGGTTTCGGACAAGCATGGGCAACACGAGCCTTCCGTTGCCGGCGCCGTCGTGATGTTTCTCGTGGCTGGTTTCGGCCTGGTGTTCGCAGCCACAGGTTTCCTGAATGGTACTCCGATTGCGCTATTCGGCCTGATCTTCGCTGCCATCGCCTGCCTGGGCGGCTTTTACCATCTGCACAAGACGAGCGAATTCCGTGCGGCCCGGAAACGCTACTATCGACGTCGACGAGCGGTCTACGACCGTCCGGAGGCGAGTTCGTCGACGTACTTGAACGGCCTGGAACAGATTCCCACGCCTCAAGAGTACCTGAATCAATTGGAAGACGACGGCATTCGTTTCGAATAGTGATGGCGTTGCGCGGTCAATCCAATTTCCACGCCGGTACCCAGGTGTGGCTGGCGAGCTTGGCGCCAAAATCGCGGACCAGCCGTTCTTCCATGTCCGCCAGATGGCCGGCTCCGGAAAAAATTCCCAGGCGGCGTCTGCCGGCGTCCAACTGGCCGTGCAGAACGGCCAGCGCTTTCTTGTTGCGCTCGGTAATGATCGTTGAACCATTCTGGCCGTTCACCACGGCTAGTTGTCCGTCCATGTCTTCAAACTGAACGGCCATCACTCGCTTTAACCTGGCCGCGCGATCCTTGGCAAACAGCGCCATGAACATTTCGCGATCCGAATTGCGGCCCGGGTCGGACGACTGCTCCGCGATGCCCTGGCCAATCATCCGCAAGAACATCTTGAAAAAGCTCTCGTCGCGCTGTTTCATCGTCTTTGCGAATTCTTCCGGGGTCATATCGGCGTGTATGAAATTGGATTTTGTATAGTCGATGCAATCCAATTGGAATTCCAATTCCAGCATGGACTTCATGCTCGTTTGCATGGAACTCACGGGGTGGCGGGACCGGCCGCCGTCCTTGGTCGGCACCACGTTCTCGGCAGCCACGAGTTCATACAGCAAGGCATCGTAGTTCGTGAACACCTTGTTCAGATGATCGAAGTACGACTTGTCGGCCACGTGAACCGCGCCGATCAGGTCGACGGTTGCCGCCGGCCGCCGGTCACGCGGCGGCAGCGCGTAGCGGACGATGGCCGTTTCAAGCGCCGCTGGCTTGTCGTCCACCCGGCGAACGCGCATGAATTGGGTGGCGTCCGACTTCGACTCCGCGGGAACCGCATCCTCCGCGAACGCGTAGGATCCGGCCACTACAAGTAGTAGTGAGGAGAGGGAAAGGTATTTCTTCATGGATTCGTTCCTGTAAGGCGTCATAAATCATACGACAGTTGAGTTCCGGTGGCAATTCTTTTGTCTTCGCAGAAGCTACGAGTTGATTGTTTGCGTCCACCAAACATACTAGTTTCAGTGTTGGTCCTTGTACCTAGTACGACAGCGCAGGGTTGACGGTAGCGAAACGGGGACTGGCTCCATCGGTGTGTTCGGT
>CALBSZ010000142.1 GCA_937967665.1 uncultured Planctomycetaceae bacterium | reverse complement strand
CGCTCGCGCTGCTTGCTTGTATTCTTGCGAATTGCCGCAAAGTTGGCGCTGTCCAATCAACGTTTAGCCTACGCTAACAACGGCCAGACCTTTCGCTGTCCAGGTAACCTGCCAGCGGTAACAGGCGGGAAACGCCGCGAGCCCCTGACGTGCGCGCGAGCATGCCGGCCGAAGGAATGTTCGCGCCGATTATAGCGGTTTTTCTGGCGGCAACCGCCTGACTTGGTCGATGACAATCCTGTTACGCGCCGTCCGCGTACCCTTCTTATCCATTGTCACAGGCGATGCAGCCATGCAGATGCAAACCACTCGTTTCGGGTCCGTCGAGATCCAGGCAGAAGATATTTTGCTTTTTCCGAAGGGCCTGATCGGTTTTGAGGAAGAACGGCATTGGGTTCTGTTGGCGGACTGTGACAATCGTTCCGTTGGCTGGTTGCAGAGTTTGGGCAAGCCCGAGTTGGCCGTTGCGGTAGTCAGCCCGCGACGCTTTGCACCCGAATACCAGGTACGCGTTTCCAAGGCGCAATTGGCCCCGTTGGAGATCGGGGAGTCGGATAATGCCTACGTTCTTGCGGTTGTCAGCCAACAGGACGACGAACTGACTCTAAATCTGAGAGCACCGATCGTGATCAATCTGGACCGTCGATTGGGTCGTCAATTGGTCACCAATGACGAACAGCCGCTTCACGCGCTGCTCAAACCGACCGCGGTCCCTCTTCGCAAAAGCGCCTGATACATCCCGTCTTAACCGAATAACGCTAATGGTTAAGGCGACGTGTGATCTTCAGTAGGGTGCTGGTCGATAATTCAGTTGACCTGGCTTAGGTGCGAGCTAGTCGCCTCCCGGTTTGAGGCTTCGCCATACGGATTGGCTTTCCGCCCAAGTCTATTTTGCAAACGGAATGTAACGTCGGACCTTCGTACATTGGCCGGCGCTTCGAAAGACTCTCATGTGAGTTCGCTCACACTGAATTTGGAAGGAGCCAAAAATGCTGGTTTTGTCCAGGCATCGCGACGAAAGCATCATCATCGGCGACGACATCGTGGTGACGATCGTGGACATTCGTGGGGATAAAGTACGTCTCGGTATTGACGCTCCTACGGATATCCCAGTTCATCGTCGCGAGGTGTACGAAGCGATTCAGCGCGAAAACCAAAAGGCCGCGCAGATGAACACCGCCACTGCGCGCAATATCGGAAACCGTGAAAACGAAGGAGGCTCGTAGAACACCAGGCGCCCCGCGAACGCCGAATACTCAACCAAGTAAACTCGACCTTCGCAGTTTACCTAAAGTGTTTACTTTCTCACGACGATAAGCCTGATAGATGGTGGAGTGACGGCCTTGAAACCGGAGCTCGAAACATCCCCTAACCCCGAGAGGCGGCCGTGCCGCGACAATAAAAGAGTACTGAATCAAATAAGATTAGCGTGTGTTTCGCAGGAAGCCAAACCTTTTTTGACGGAGTGTCAAGGATATGACCACACGAATTAACACGAACGTTAGTTCTCTCATCGCGCAGCGGCATCTGACCAATTCGAACGGTTCGCTGCAGGAGGCACTAACGCGATTGAGTACGGGACTTCGGATTAATGTCGGGGCGGACGATCCTGCCGGTCTGATTGCCAGCGAGAACCTGCGTCGCGACATCACGGCGATCGAAAAAGCCATCGCGAACACGGAACGCGCGACGCAGTTGATCTCCACGGCCGACAGCGCCCTTGATGAAGTGAGTGGCATCCTCAAGGACATCCGCGGCCTGGTAACCGACTCGGCCAACACAGGGGTCCTGAGTTCTGAGCAGATTGCGGCGAATCAGCTGCAAGTTGACGCCTCGCTGGACGCGATCAATCGAATTGCCCAAGTCACAACGTTTCAAGGCCGGCGCATTTTGGACGGCAGTCTTGGCTTCTTGACCACGGCGATTCCCGCCACGGTCGTCGACCACAATATCAACGTCGCGAATCTGGGCGCGACGGGCTCGATTGCCGTCGACATCGACATTTCGGCGGGTGCAACGCAGGCACAGCTGACCGTGGGAACGGCGGCCTTTGCCGGGCCCGGACTAGTGGACGACCTGGTCGTCCAAATCAGCGGCAAAACGGGCTCCGAGGTTTTCACGTTCGAAACCGGTGCCACGCTCGACCAGATCGTCAACGCGGTCAACCTGGTTCAGGACGCCACGGGAGTCGAGGCCACCAACAATGCAGGCGTGTTAGAACTGGATTCGACGGGTTACGGTTCTGAGTCCTTTGTTGACGTCGACGTGATTTCTGAAACAGGCGTAGGCACGTTCGGTGCGAACTTGAGCGCCATCCGGGATACGGGAACGGACATTGTTGCCCTTGTGAACGGCGTGTCGGCCAGCGGCAACGGAAACACCCTTTCCGTCAACACGGCGACGCTGGACCTTTCGCTGACAGTTACGGATGGCGATAGTACCGACGTGAATTTCACCATCAACGGCGGTGGTGCCGTCTTCCAGCTCGGCCCGAATGTTGTATCCAATCAACAGGTCCAGGTCGGCATCGCCAGTCTCAACGTCGGTCGACTAGGCGGAGTCAACGGCCGGTTGTATGAACTTCGATCGGGTGGCACTCGCGCGCTGGGAACCGATCCGAATGGCGCGGCACTGATCGTCGACGAAGTGATCAACAAAGTCACCACGCAGCGAGGCCGGCTTGGCGCCTTAGTGCGAACGACCTTGCAGACGAATGTGAATTCGTTGAACACGACGCTGGTTAACCTGTCGGAAGCCGAGAGTTCGATTCGCGACGCGGACTTTGCCAAAGAGACGGCCAAGTTGACTCGCGCTCAAATTCTGGTGCAGGCGGGCACCTCGGTCTTGACGATTGCCAACCAGAATCCGCAGAACGTTCTGGGACTTCTTCGATAGTCGCGGTTGAGCATGAATATCAGCGGCACCGAGTTGCCAGCACCGTGGCGACTCGGTGTTTTTTTCCGACTCCAGCGCTCCCGGCCAGAAAAAAACGCTCGCATTTCGCGGCGGGCAGGGATATTTCGCTCAGGAACGCTACGGCCCAACTTGTGTGCCGTATCTGCTTGCTTTCTATGCATTTAGGCGACACGCAACGAATCAGCGAGATTCGTTTTTCCCAGGGCACGAGCCTTTTTTGCAACGCTTTTTTTTCACTTTCGGTTGCGTGTTGTTTTTCTAACCTATACTCGCTTAGACGCGGAAGGCGGAACGGTTCTGGCAACCGCGACTTGGGAAGTCGAAACTGATTTCGGCTTAACAGGACGATGGAGTGAAACGATTCACTACCGCACTCCGTTTCAACTGACGACAAGGCCCGTTTACTTTAGGGGTGTCAAAGCATGACGACACGAATCAACACCAATGTTAGCTCGCTGCTCGCCCAGAACGTTCTGGGGCGGACGAATGCCGACTTGCAGACGTCGCTGACGCGATTGAGCACCGGCCTTCGTATCAATGCCGGAAAGGACGATCCCGCCGGCCTGATCGCCAGCGAATCCCTTCGCCGTGACATCACCGCCATTAACAAGGCGATCACCAACAGCGAACGGGCTAGTCAATTGATCGCCACCGCCGACAGTGCCCTGGGCCAGATCAGCAGTATTCTGAACGATGTCCGGGGTTTGGTTACAGAAGCGGCCAATGAGGGCGTTTTGAGCACGGAACAGATCGAAGCGAATCAACTGCAGATCGACGCTTCGCTCGACGCGATCGACCGGATTTCCCAGGTGACCACATTCCAGGGCCGCAAGCTGCTGGACGGAAGTCAGGACTTCATTCGAGACGCCGATCCCTCGACAGTAACCAACATCGACATTTTTCAAGCGAACTTCGGGACGGCTTCGCAAATCGCCGTCGACGTGAATATCGCCGCCGCCGCAACTCAAGCCCAGTTGACGGTCGGCACGGGCGCCTTCGCTCCTGCTGGACTGGACGACGACCTGGTCGTGCAAATCTCCGGTAAGGACGGTGCGGAAGTGTTCACCTTTGAAGCCGGTGCCTCATTGGATTCGATCGTCGCCGCTATCGATCTGGTATCCGACGCCACCGGAGTGGACGCCACGAACAACGCCGGCGTGCTGGAGCTCGATTCCACCGCATACGGCTCGGCCGCCTTTGTCGCGGTGGAAGTGATCAGCGAAGGCGGCTCGGGAACGTTCGCCACGAACCTGAGCGGTTTGCGGGACGCGGGTACGGACATTGACGCCACCGTTCATTGCTTCACCTCTAACGGCAAGGGCAATACGCTGTCGGTCAATAATTCGACCCTGTCCCTGTCCGCGACCGTCACCGAAGGGGACAGCACCGACTTCAACTTCAATATCACGGGTGGAGGTGCGACCTTCCAACTCGGACCGCAAGTAGTCAGCAATCAGCAAGTTGGCATCGGCATCGTCAGCGCGAACACCGCCAAACTCGGCGGCGCCGCGGGACGACTTTACGAGCTGCGATCGGGTCAGGCCAACGACCTGGCCACCGACACTACGGGTGCCGCCGCGATCGTGGACGAAGTGATCACCAAAATCGCCTCGATCCGGGGTCGCCTGGGTGCCTTCGAACGCACCACGCTCGGCTCCAACATCGCCTCGCTGCAAGACACCCTTGCCAACATCACGGAAGCGGAAAGTTCAATTCGAGATGCCGACTTCGCGAAAGAAACGGCGGCCCTGACACGAGCCCAGATTCTCTCGCAGTCAGGCTTGTCGGTACTCTCGATTGCCAACAGTACTCCACAGAATGCATTGGCATTGTTGCGATAACCCACGGCCGCGAACTACAAGGTCGCGAAAACGAAAAACCCGGTTTCTCATGGAAGCCGGGTTTTTGTTTGGCCCTATTCGTTTTGAAACCAGGAACCTCCACACCGCACTTTTTTTGGGAAGGCGATCTGATGTCACCATCTCAACTGAACCCGCCCAGACTCGCGATGTCGCTGCGTGGACTGAGCAACCGTCACCGCTATCACGCTGCCGCCGGCGTCATCGCCGCGACCGCCAGCGTGAACCTGCAGACCGCGGTTTCACATTGCGCAAAGCTCGAGGGCTGGTTCGACAAATCGTTGGCCGTCACTGAGACCGAATCTTCGGTCGAACAAATGCTGCACGACGTGTCGGTGATGGTTTCGTCATCATAACCGCCGATCCTGTCGGTTCCTTATCGCGATGCCAGTGCGATTGCGTCGAAACCGCACCCTGATGACGTAGTTCGACACCCGTCCAGCTTACCAGCCACGCTTCCGTTCCGCAAAACGCCTTCTCGAAATCGCCGCTCGTTTCACCTCGCTGCCCGAACGCATTCCAAACCCGGCGTGGCGCACCGGGTTTTGCAACAGGCGCTAGCAAATCCTGTCCGTATACGTCAGAATGTTCGCACGAAGAAGCTCGCTGTGCTTCACCACTGCCCGCCGGAAGCGGTGGATTCTCCGTTTGCCGCCGCGATGACAGAATCTTGCCATGCCTGATCACACCCCACGGTCTCCCGAGGTTTCTCCGCCGCAAGCCGCAAAGCCGACGGGCATCCGCTGGTTGATTTTCGACCTGTCCTGCTCGACCTCGTTCCTGCTATACCTGCATCGCTACACCTGGATGTACGTGCGGCCCGCTCTGCAAGACGAATACGGATTTTCGAATACGGAATTGGGGACAATTGAAAGCATGTTCTTTTGGCCGTATGCTTTCGGGCAGATTCCCAGCGGCGTGATTTGCGACATGTTCGGCGCCCACTTGTTCCTTACCGGCAGTATCCTCTTGTGGTCGGTCATGCTGGCGGCGATCACGGTCACCAGCAGTTTCTATCTGCTCTGCGGGATTCGAGTGGTCTTTGGCATCGGCCAGGCGGGAACCTATCCGTCACTGGCCAAAGTCAGCCGGATCTGGTTCCCCTCGCGGACACGCACGTCACTGCAAGGCTGGATTGCGTCGTTTGGCGGACGCACCGGAGGGGCACTATCACCGATCCTTCTGGCCGGACTCCTTATGGGCGTCTGCGGATTGTCGTGGCGCGTGGCGATCTTGATCTTCAGCGCGATCGGCATCGTGTTTGGACTCGCCTTCTGGAAGTTCTTTCGCAGCACGCCCGCCGACGACGCACGCGTGAACGACGCCGAGCGGCACCTTATCTCCGACGGCAAAGTTGCTGCGCAAGCCGCGGGTCGCGGTGCCATGCTGCCGATGTCCAAGGTGGTCAAGAATGCCAACTTGCTGGTCTTCATCGTGCAGCAGTTTATGAACGCGGGCGCCGATGTCATTTTCGTATCGCTGCTGGTAAGCTACTTCAAGGACCAGTTGGGGATCGACATGAAGGCCTCGCTGCTGGCCGTTTCGCTGTACGTTTCGCTGCCGTTGTTTGGCGGTGCATTGGGAGGCATGTTCGGAGGGTACTTGAACGACTGGATGATCCAGCGCACCGGAAGTCGCCGCTGGTCGCGGAGCGGCATCGGGTTTTCCGGAAAGTGCGTGGCCTGTATCTTCATGTTCCTGGCCGTGCAGCAGACCCAGGCCGCCTACGTGGCGGGACTGCTGTTTATCGTCAAGTTCTTTACCGATTGGACGCAACCCACGGTATGGGGCACCTGCACGGATATTGGCGGCCGTTTTTCCGGCACCGTGGTCGGGATCATCAACATGGCCGGAAACATCGGCGCGGCGACCATGCCTCTGGTCTTCGGTATCATCCTGGACCGCTATACTGTAGATGGAGCCACCGACTATACACCGGTCATGAATATTGGCGCTGCCATGTTCCTGATCTCGGGCGCCTGCTGGTTTTTTATCGACTGCACAAAGACATTGGACGACGACGCGAGTGTCACTTCGAACGCGACTTAGGAAAGATTCGAACGGTTCGGTCTAGCGCCGCGCAACGGCAGCCGGACCACACTCTCATTCTGTTCCTTTTGAAGTAAACATCGCTGCCCGATATCGACTCATGGAAATCCAAAACGCAAATCCGGGAGCCGCCGTCAAATACGACCAGTTCCTGGACTGCGTGCACTGTGGGCTGTGCACCGCTGCCTGCCCGACATACGTGGAACTGGGCAATGAGAACGACAGCCCTCGCGGCCGGATTTACTTGATGCGCGCGGTGGCCGACCAGCGACTCGAATTGACGCCACAGGTTCGGCGTCACCTGGACTTGTGCCTGGATTGCCGCGCTTGTGAAACGGCCTGCCCATCAGGCGTCCAGTACGGTCAGTTGATCGAACCTTTTCGTGTTGCCATGGAGCAGGGCTCCACAGCGGGCCGGAAATCAGACGACTGGTTTCACCAGTGGATCCTGTTTCGCTTGTTTCCGTATTCCGATCGGCTGCGCGCGGCGCTGCTGCCGGCGCGACTGGCTCAACGGCTGCGTCTGGATCGCCTGCTGCTGCGCAGCGGACTTTGGAAGCTGTTGCCGCGTCGCTGGGGGCGACTGGCAACCATGCTGCCTCCACTGCGTCCCGATGCGGGGGAACTGCCCGAGTTCTTTCCGGCCAAGCGGCGCTTGCGCGCGCGTGTCGCATTGTTCACCGGCTGCGTCGCCGACGCCATGTTTCGCGACACGCACTGGGCCACCGCGCGCGTGCTGCAGGAAAACGGCTGCGACGTCGTTGTGCCCCGCAGCCAGGGCTGTTGCGGGGCAATTCACTTTCACGCCGGAAGCGCCGCTCCCGCCAGGCAGTTGGCCGCTCAGAATCTGGCCGCTTTCAAACCGGCGGACTATGACGCGATCATTGTCAATGTCGCCGGCTGCGGGGCCATGCTGAAGGACTATGGAATGCACTTTGGGGGAGATTCCGGTGACTTTGCAGAATTTGCCGCGAAGGCGAAGGACGTTTGTGAATTCCTGGACGATCTGGGCTTGATTGCATCGCCCCGCCCGGTAAAACTTAAGGTTACCTATCACGATGCTTGTCATTTAGTTCACGCTCAAAAGGTTCGACAGCAGCCGCGAAATCTACTGCGTCAGATTCCGGGGCTCGAACTGGTCGAATTGGCCGAGTCGGAACTGTGTTGCGGGGCAGCGGGAACGTACAATTTGACGGAACCGGAGATGGCCGATCGCCTGGCGCGCCGAAAGCTCGCCAACATCCAGGCGACCGGCGCCAGCACGGTCGTGACGGCAAACGCTGGATGCCTGCTGCAAATCATGCGTGAGGCCAAGTTGCAGGACCAGGTCTTGCAGGTCGTGCATCCCATCGATTTGCTCGACCGCAGCTACCGCGCGTGAATAATCCTTTCAAATTGCCCAATCAAAAAGTAGAATAGGCGGTAACACTTGTTGGGAGTCATCTCGATGATTTCGTCCCGGTCTCGGTTCCGAGGCTTCACGCTCGCTGAATCGCTCGTTGTCATTGCCAGTATCGGCGTTTTGGTGGCCTTGCTGCTGCCGGCGGTACAAGCTGCGCGCGAATCAGCCCGGCGCACGGAGTGCCTGAACAACCTCAAGCAATTGGCGGTTGGCACGCACAACTATCACGATACCCAGAATTATTTTCCCGCTGGCCGTACGACGCAGGACAGCGCGGGGCGCAGCATGCACAGCTGGAGTGCCCATGCGCGGTTGCTCCCGTATATCGAGGAGTCGGCCGCGTTCGATTTGGTGGACTTCCGCGCGTCGCCAACGCTGGCCGCCAAGACGACGCATATCGACACGTTCGTCTGCCCATCGGAAGTAACGGACCGCATGGTCAATTCCGGCAACGGCACGCATCAAGCCGGTTGGGGACGGGTCAACTACAAGTCGTGTGCCGGCAGCGATGTCGGCACGATGATTGGCGGTTCGCCTCCCCAGGAGAAAAACAACGGTGTCTTCCGCACGAACGAGTGGATCCGCTTTCCCGATATCACTGACGGTACGACGCACACATGCCTGTTTGCCGAGGCCGTTCTGGGAGACGGCGATGTGAACGTTGTCGAAGTTCCCGGAGACTGGTTGGCCATTGCCATGAGCAACAAGACAAGGAAACAGGTCTACGATGCTTGCGTGGCGTTGAATCCGAAGAACCTGAGCACCGATCCGGCGTTGACGGGTTCCAGCAAGCAGATTGCCGCGTCGGGCAGGAACTGGGTCTGGGGCAACTACATTCCCAATCGATACAATCACGTCATGCCCCCAAACACCCAAAGTTGCGGGCGTTTCTCCGGTTCGTCACGCATGGACGCCTCGGTCAATGATCGTGGCGGCGCCACCACGGCGTCCAGCCGGCATCAGGGAGGCATCAATGTCGCGTTGGCCGACGGGTCGGCGCGCTATATCGATGAGAGAATTCAGATCAACGTCTGGTGGGCGTTGGGAAGTATCAATGGAGGCGAGCCGATTCCGGATGAATTCTAGAACGTGGGGCTTGCTGCTGTTGCTGTTCCTGCTGCCCGGCTGCGGCAAACGCCCCGCGGCCGTCGAAGTTTACGACGAATCGCGGGTCGTGGGTCAGGTCGACCCTTCCTTGCCCGAAGATGCCCAAGCGCGCCAGCAAGCGCTCAAGGACGTGCTCGATTTGATCCATCGCGGCATTGAGCCTCAATTTATTCGCAACTATCAAGCGAATTTGGATTTCAAGGAATCCAACAAGAAGTTCTACGGCGACAACACGTTCTTGAAGCGCTGGGAATTTGATGGGGCACCCACGGGAGTGGATGTACCCGTCAGATTGACATTCGTGAAGGAGAGCCCGGAGGGCAATTCAGAAATCATCGAGCGGCGGGTTTACCACGTGCTTGATTCAGGGAATGTCTTTCGAATCCGACGGCGAATCTGAGCGCTGCTTCATCTTCGCACGCAGTCCTCTCCCTGATTTGGCCCCCACGGTATAGGTTCAGTTTCAAAAGGCGAGTTGTTGTGATGGATGGTCACGCGGCCGTCTGATTGGGTGGCCGGGGTCGAGCGCAGCGAGCCCGCGGAAACCAGCGAAGGGAGCCCCGGAATGCCAGGGTTCTGTGGGGTCGCTGCGCTCCACCACAGCCACGCTGCGCTCCACCACAGCCACGCTGCGCTTTCTCCGGTCGTGAGGCAGTGCCTGATGTTATCTGGTGGCAAGTCCCAGCAACGCCAGCAAGAGGATCAGTCCGCAGACAACTCCCAGGACCAACAGGACGATTTTCAGCAGCGACGTCGGGGCCTCGCCCGTGCACTTGCCGGTCTGTCCGTTCAGCAGGAAGCGATAAAGCTTTCCTTTGTATTGGTACGCCATGATCCAGACCGGCAGCAGGATCGGCCTGCTGGAGAGCCCCTGTAATCGCGTATTCACTTTCATATTGCGGCATCGGCCCGGGACGTATTTCATGCAGGCGTTCGTTTCGAGCGTTTCCAAGCCCTGCCGCGCGAGCGGCCGAGCGTACTTGCGATGCACGCGGAATTGTTCCACGATGGCGTTATCCAGATCGATTTCCTGCGGCGATACGGCCGCTGCCAGCTGAAAGGGACAAATCGCGGAAGTCTCTTGAGGTGTCAGGGCGCCGCTGGCTCCGACCAGCAGGCCCGCGTAACGCCCACGATGCTCGCCGGCCAGCGGATACCAGTCGCCGCGCGCGCCGGCTGGCGTCTGGCTGGTATCGGCGGTCCAGTAGGTATACGTGGTTGCCTCAAAAACCCAGTACGGCACGTAGACAGGTGTCATCCTGGTGACCGCAGCGGACTGCGCCAGGTCGCTCGGCCTCCAGAAACTACTTCCCAGCCATTGGCGCATGATACGCTCTGCCTGCCCCTGATGGACCTGCAGGGGGATCACGGCTTGCGGCGCCAAGGCCTTCTTGACTTTTCGTTTGTCAAGTCTTTCGGAAGAGCAGAACGGGCAGCGCAGGTTTTGAGCCGACGCGTCGTAGCTCATGGACGCGCCGCACCCCTGGCATTCGAAGCTATGGGCGGCCATGGACTGCGAAGTTGCATCCCGCTGACGTTCGTGAGGAGCCTCGGTCCCGCAATTGCTACAGAACAAATCCTCTTCGTCCACCAAGGCGCTGCAAACCGAGCACTTTTCCAACAGGTCTGACATGAGGATCCCCAATGGCTTCGCATGACGATCATCCGCGGCGTCTTGCCAGGGAAGCCGGCATTTTCGCAAAGTTAGTTACCATTGCGACACCACAGCGACAACAACCGCGGTGATCGCGATGGCGGCAACAACGATTCCGATCAGCGCACCAATGCGTTTCCAGGAAACCGGCTTTTTACCGAATATCCTGCCGGTCTGGCCATTCACCAGAAAACGGTAAACCTTGTCCTGATAACAGTAGCTCAACATGAACACGGGCAGCAGGCACAGGTCCGAGTTGACCTGGCTGAACGTGGTCGAAACACCCAGGTCCGTGTGGGTATCGCCGGGCAGGAACCGGGCGACGTTGGTCCGTTCCCAGCGGTAGAATTCATCCTGGCAGCGTGTCAGCGCTTCGACTCGCGGTACGGAATACTCTTCGCAAATCCAGCCAGCCAGATAGAACGGCTCGTAACGCCGCAGTGCTGGCAGATTAAAGGGCTTGATGGTATCGGCTTCCGCCTGCGTCAAGCCGCGACTTCCCGAAACGAGATAACCGCTGTAGTAGCGATGGTGCTTGCCCCGCAGCGGCCACCATTCGGTCTTTCGCACGCGGCGCGTCTTGCGAACCATTTTGCCGTTTTGCATCGTCGTGTAGGATTCGGTCTTGTACCAGTATTCGCCGATCCTGGCGTGCCTTTGACTTTCGGCGAGCATAGAGAAAGACCAGAACGGCAGGTAAACACCCCGCAGCTTTTCTTCGATACGGGCCTGGTGCAGGTCACCCGGCCGAAACCACGCATTGTCGCCGATCCAGCGGCGAAAACGCTCCATGGCCTGTTCGTGCGTCATCGCGAAACCAATAATGAATTCGGGTCGCTGGCGCCCGCTGACATCGGGGGCGAATTCCACCACGTACGTGGAATCGCAAAAAGCGCACGTATAGCTGCGTTGATCCGGATCGGTCGAAACCTCGGCGCCACAGTTCTCGCAGCGAAAGTGCTTCAGCTGATCCTGCTCCTCTTGCCGCTCCAGTTGTTCCTCGCCGATATACAGGGCCTCGCCGTGAGAAGCTCCACAGGCGGGACAGAACCGATCGCCCGTTTCCAGCGGCGCGCCGCAATCCTCGCACGGTTGTCCTTGCGGAGATTTCGCGCGCGGTTCAATGACCTCGGCGGCAATGACCGGGTCGACCAGCGTGGCGTCGATGAATTCGATGTCTGGCATAGTGTCTTTCGCCACCGAGTGCAAGTCGCATCGGGGCATCGCAGATCAGCGCGGCAAGTAACGAAACACGATTCCCTTACACGTGATGGACGCAGTAAAGCCAGTCCTCTGGCACCGCCGAGCGGAATCCGCTGGCGGCGCGGGGCGAGACGATTGCAAGCGTCCTCACGGTCCGTATCGTAACGGTTTTGCGCTGCGCGGCAAGCGGCTGAAAACCCGTGCTACTTCGGCCAACTTCGCAGGACTGCTCGTTGCCTTCACCCGCGACCCTTGGAGACCGTGCGCACATTTGCCACAGGACCCCCTCAACGTTGCGGCCCCGCTTGGTTACAATGACGAAGCCGCGACCGGATCTGGTTTCAAGCGCAGTATGTGCGCGGGCACTATCGCGATGAAAGCATGGAGTTCACCGCGTCCGCCGCCCTGAGTAGACGACATACTATCGAAGGCCGTGAGCGAACGCAGCCGCCATTTCCAAAGGGATGCCAAGTGGAAGCCGAACACAACTTGCTCTTTGGGATCGTGACCATGCAGATCGGCCACATCAGTGCCGAGCAGTTCGCGGAGGCGTGTGCGCTATGGGGCGCGCAAGTGGACATGCCACTGGCAGACATCCTGCAGCAGCGTGGCTGGATCAATGCCGCGGAAAAGTTGGATGTCCAGCGGCTTGTTGCGGGACGCTTGGAAGAGCATTCAGGAAACGCGCGGCGAGCGCTGGATTCCGCGGTCACGTCAGCGCGCAAGACCGTTCCGAACGATGCCACGTCTCCGGGGCAGGATGACAACGACCTGTTTCGACGCACGATGACAGTGGACAGTTCGGAACCGCCGCCAAACAATGCGTACGTGCATCTGGAAACGGTCGATTGGCAAACGAGCGATGCGCGGTCGCGCTACACGCTGACGCGAGTGCATGGCAAAGGGGGACTGGGGCGCGTCTGGCTGGCGCGTGATGGGTTTCTCAATCGGGAAGTGGCCTTGAAGGAGCTGCTGCCAAAGAAGGATGACGAGCAGCAGAACTTGATGCGGCTGATCCGGGAAGCTCAGATCACAGGACAACTGGAGCATCCCAATATCGTTCCTGTTTACGAACTGTCACCGCAGCCGGGAGATACGCAGGCGCCCTTCTATACGATGCGTTTCCTGCGCGGCAACACCCTGGCCGAGGCGATTCGCGAGTACCACCGCGCGCGGCGCGAAGGCCGCGCGGACTTGCTGGAGCTGCGTCGCCTGCTGCAATCATTCATCAGCATCTGTCATGCAATCAGCTACGCGCACTCGCGCGGGATCATTCATCGGGACCTCAAACCCAGCAACATTCTGCTGGGAGATTTTGGTGAAGTGATCGTTGTCGATTGGGGACTGGCGAAGCAGATCGAGGAACACGAGGAGGACACGGACCTGCGTGAAATCGTCGTCTCCGACAGCGACGCGCTTTCCAAAACGCGTGACGGCCAGGTGGTCGGCACACCCGCCTACATGGCGCCGGAGCAGGCCGATGGACGATTGAGCTTGATCGACACGCACACGGACATTTACGGCTTGGGGGCCATGTTGTTTACGATACTCGTTGGTCACCCGCCGCATCGCGCGCGCAAGTCAACCGCAAGTGCGCAGGAAACGATGGATGTGTTGCGGCGTATCAGCACCGGCCCCACCCCGCATGCCAAGGACATCCTGCCGGACATCCCGAACGCGTTGGACGCAATCTGCGCGACGGCCATGGCCAGGAGGCGTTCTGACCGCTACGCCTCCGCAACCGAACTGGCAAAGGATGTGCAACGCTGGCTGGCCGACGAACCGGTGAGCGTGCATCGGGATTCGCTGGGCACACGCGCGGTGCGCTGGATGCGAAGAAACCGCAACTGGACGCTCTCCGGTGGTTCGGCGCTGGTCGTGGCGCTAGTGGTTTCCGTGGTGTCCGCCGTCTTGATCAATTCGGCGCGGCAGCGGGCGGATACCGCGTTCCATCGCGAATTCATCGCGAAGAAGGGCGCGTACTTCGCGCGTCAGCCGGAAGCGCATCCCAAGTACCAAGCCCTGCGCCTATTTACGAATGCTCTATAGCCCTTTGACAAATCGCTGACGGGAGTGAGCGAGATCCTCAAGTTCTATCCCAACGCCCAGCCCATGCGTGAACAGCTGTTGAGCCGCGCTGCCGATGAATACGAAGACATCATCGGCGATGTCGGCGAAGACCTGGCGCTCAACCTCGAAGCCGCGCGGACGCAAATGCGGTTGGGCGAAGTACGCAAGATGATCCAGCAGTACCGTCGGTCGGAGGAAGCCTATGATAAGGCGTTGCACGCCCTGGCGAGCTTGGTCAAACTTCATCCGGAGAATCCCGAAATCCGACTCGATCTGGCCAAGTGCAAGATCAGCTTTGGTCTCCTGTATACGCTCCTGGGGCGGCACGTCGAGGCGGCCAAGGCCTTTACCGACGCGGAAGAGCAGCTGACACAAGTCCCCGGCCTGGACGGGCAAGAAACGCTGGCCGGCATGAGATCCAACTACGGTCAACTGCTCCGCGAAACCGGGTCGCTCGATGCGGCCCTGGCCGAGTTGCAAAAGGCCGAGGCGGGATTTACCTCCCTGGTGCAAACCGATCTGGCGGAACGCTATCGCGAGGGACTGGCGATTACGCACCGCGAGATGGGGCACGTCTATTCGCTGCTCGGTAGGACCGCTGAGGCTTCCGAATCGCTCCGCGCCGCGGTGATAGAATTCCGGACGCTGCTCTCCGACAAGCACGCCCACCCACCCTACCTGGAAGGCCTGGCCAACGCCCGCATGCTGCTCGCCAATACTTTGCGGGCCGCCGGTCCCGACGACGAGATCATCGACTCGTACCAGGCGTGCATCGCCGACTACGAAGCGCTGCTGCAAAACCAGCCGGGCGTGCCCCACTATCGCGAAAATCTTGCCCTGGCACGTACTAACCTGGCTCAAATGCTTTATCGTGTGGAGCAAAGCGCGGAGGCGAAACCATACGCCTACGCGGCCGCCAAAGAGTTTGACGATATGGCGATGAGCTTCTGGGACATTCCCCGCTTTCGTGAACAAAAGGCTGCCTGCTACGCAACCACCGGCATGATCCTCCGAGATCTGAATGAAGATCAGGGCGCTTTTGCGGCGTTCAATCTGGCCCTGGAAGAGTTTCGCTTGCTGCGAAACGAATTCCCGGAATCGGCCTTTTATCTGCGCCGGGAGGCCATCAGCAAGACAGGCCAGGCACGCCTCTTGCAAAGGCAGGGACAATACGAGGAAGCCCGCGAACTGCTGCAAGACGCCATCGACGGCCTGAAGCGGGTTATCGTGGACGGCCTGGATATTCCTCACACGCGACACTCCCTGGCCTGGTGCTATACCCATATGGGCGACGTCCTGCGCGCCGACGGCAAGTCCGAGGCAGCCCAGGTGTTCTACTCACAGGCCTTGCAAGAACGCGAACAACTCCAGGAAGAGCCGGAGCATCTGCAGGCGTTCGTGATGCTGCTGGCGAACTGCCCTGATGCGGATCTGAGGAACACGCAGCGGGCCGTCGAACTCGCCAAAGACGCCCTGGACATAAGCCCAGGCAACTACAAGACGCGTCAGGCACTGGCACTGGCCCACCTGCGCCACGGCAATTTTCCAGACTGCCTGAAGGAAATACGCACGACGATTGAGTTTCGCAAGTTTCCCAGCGCGGCCGATCACTTCATCCAGGCAATGGCGGCACATCACTCGGGTGACGCGAAAGCCGCTCAAACCAGCTTCGATCTTGGAGCAGGCATCATGCAGCAGCACTGCCCCGGACGAATCGAGCTGGTGGCGTTACGGGACGAAGCGCAACGCCTCCTGGCGCCGGCGCCATGAACGGGTACGGCAATCGCCGGCGTTTCGGCAGCTGCAGGCACCGCGTCACCTGGCGCGGCAGGCGTGCCAAGAAAGCACGGGAACTCACGAATACAAATTAGCATCTTCATCCGCCATGGCCCGTGGCCCGTAACCATGGCGGTAAGCATGTTGCGAAAACGGCGGAGAGACAGGGCTCGGCACACAATCCCGCACCTTGCAAACACGGAAAGGTTTGCTACAATCGGACCTATGTTGATACCACGCTTTTCACTACGCTTGATTCTTGGCGTTGT
>CALBSZ010000141.1 GCA_937967665.1 uncultured Planctomycetaceae bacterium | reverse complement strand
GGGTTTTTGCTGGTTTGTGCTTCGTCTTCGTAGTTTCTTCTTGGTCTTTTCTTTTTCGCGACTGAGGTCGTTGCTGATGATGTGTTCTTTGGCCGTCAGGTCGGTGATCTTCTTGATACCTTCCGCGTCGAGGATATTTTGCGGGTCCAGCTTTTCGACCGGCGTCTGTTCCAGGTAGTCGATGGCGCAATCGTCCAGGACGTACCCATTCAGGTCGGTTCCCAGTACCTTGAGGATTTCCTCCTTGAACTTGTCCCGCTCATTGTACAATTCCACGAAATCAAACTTCTTGCCCACCGTCTTGAGCGCTTCCGAAAACTTGGCGTCGAACAGGGCCACAAGTTCATTGAGGTCGGACGCGCGGCGGCAGCCTAAGGACTGGGCTACTTGCAGGATGTCGGTACGAGTGTTGTTGACGCGGACGAAGAACGCCACTTCGATGTCCGTGCGAATATTGTCGCGGCAGATCAACCCGGTTTCGCCGTTGCGCCGGATCTCGATCCGTTTCACCGACAGGTCCATTTCTTCCCAGCGATGCATGATCGGAATTACCAGCACGCCGGAACCGGTCGCTGCCTTCAAGCCGCCCACACCGGAACGTACGATGGCCGCTTCGGGACCTACTTTCTTATAGAATCGCGAAATAACAAAGAGGATCGCAACGAGCGCGAAAACCGAAATGGCAATGGCGACGGCGACGGTGATGAAGGGTTCCATTTATTCACTCCTGGTAGCAGGTTTTACCCAATAGGTGTTCGATTCAGGATCGTGATCGATGATGACTGCCAGGTTTCCCTTGTGCAGTGAGTTCTCATCGCATCGGATGTTCAAATACAAAGGCGCTCCGTCCGTTTGGTACTCTCCCTGTCCGAAGCTTTCCGTCACTTCGCTGGTTGTCACAATACAACTGTTTCCAATCAATTCTTCGGGGGTGACGGCTTCCTTATCTTCAAAACGCCCTTTAATCGGCTGGGTGATGATCTTGGTTGCCACCGTGGCAATGGCCGCGTTCCTGGCGATCAATAACGCCAATTGCCCGAAGCCGGCTGCCGCTGGATCGTCCACAAGCTCGTAAAAACTCATCGAAGTGAACCAGAAGGCAATCACAAAGACACTTCCCCAGATCATGACCGGCACGTCGCCCAAGTTAAAAAAACGCAGCGCGACCAGTCCCAATCCAAAGGGTGTGTAGTCGGCATCCGGCGTTCCGTCGACATCCAGATCGAGGTCCAGCCAGTCAAAGTCCAACGCCGTTAACAGGGCCAGCAGCCAGTACACCATTGCAAAACACAACAGGACGCTGGCGGGCAGCACGGGACCGCTGAAACACTTTTGCAGGTATTCTAGGAGCATCGATCTGGTTTGCCTGATACGAATCTCTTATCGAGTCGGCAAGGGGAACGCGAACGGTTCATTCACCCCACTTTTACCGCGATTCTGGAAAATCGCGTACTTTATTTGGAGAATTCCAAGACGGCTGATTCTAACAGTTGCGCCGTCTGCCGACATCCTGCCGGGCTGGAATCCTCTTGCCGGTTAATGGGTAAGGCGGAGGAAAATGTCCGCTGAGGCGCAAAAAAAACGGCCCGGAGTTACCCGGGCCGTTGCTGCGGTTGCCAAGTATTGCCTCAGCACGCGGTTACGCGTTGAGCTTGATCGTGGGGTCGCTGGCGACGTTCACCCAGACATGGACGTGCGGGACGCCGCGGAAGTACCACACGAACGAAGGGCCCTCCAGCCGCCAGTTATCCCAGACCTTGTCCTCGCCAAGATCCTGGTCGGTGTAGAACGCCAGGCTGCAATTGTCGAGTCCGCCTTGGGATTTCAGGCAGCTGACGACTTCGTCCTGGTCCGACTTGCGGTACGGTTCGATCAGTTTGTGGAGTACGGATTGAACGAGCTCCCTTTGATCGGACGACATATCGGCGACAGCCAGCCCGGGAAACTTGCCGTCCTGGCCTTGAAAACCGACGCTTTCTTCGCGAGGCGTCTTGGCGACTTCGGCTTGCTGACGCTGCTTGCCATCGAGCATTTCGTACACCTTGTTCGCCGCCAGGGCCTGTTCCCAGAACACGTTGCCGGGATGCCCCGGCTTTTCATTGAAGCCGCTGGCGGCGTGGCCATAAAAGAGCGGGCCGCCGAACGCGACGTTTTCCGTGGTGTTGCCGTCGCAGCGCAACGTCATATGACGCCCTGTCATGACGAATTCGAACTTGCCGTCACCCGGTTTGCCGAAGATCGCGATATTCTGGCTCTTGCCGAAACCGCCGGCATCATCTTTCAGTTGCCGGTCAATCCGCGGCTGCCAATCCGGCTGAATAATGCCTTCGAAAATCTGGCGGATCATCTGCCGCTGGTCGCCGGTGAAGAAGTCGCTGTTGATCGTCGGTTTGGTAATGTGCCAGTTGTTGGAAATACGCGTGCGTAGCAGGCCGCGCTTGCTGTCCTGGAAGTCCCAGTCGAAACAGACTTCGCTTTTCTGTTTATCGGACAGCGATTTGTAAAGTGCCTTCACGACGGTTTCCGGTCCACCGGTCTCGTCGCCATGAGAGACATGGGGCGTGAAGCCGGCGACGGCCGCAGCCGCACCGACTCCCGTGGCCTTCAGGAAGTCGCGGCGATCCCAGTCGAAAAAATTGCTTTCGAAAAAATTGCTTTGGCAGTCGGGGCACTTCTTGTTGGTGTGGGACATAAAATCAGTCCTCCGGAGTTGTGGGGAGAAAGGCGGCGGGAATTTCCACTCGCATTATACCGTTCCCAGTGGACGATTGAACACTCGGCAACGGGTTTTTCCCGCGACCTGGCGACCGCCGACAGGAGGCATGAACCCGTCATCTGGCGGGCAAAAGGACCCTCAGCGGTTGTTTTTCCGCTGGCAGGCGGGGCAGAAATAGGTGGAACGCTGCGTCTGAACGATGCGGACGATAGCGGCCTGTTCGCAGCGCGGGCACGGCAGGTCAGCGCGGTTGTAGACCTGATGGTGATTCTGGTATCCGCCTGCTTTGTTCAGGGCGTTACGGTAGGTGCCGTCGGACAGGGTCGAGCCTTCATAGCGGATTGCTTCATTCAGGATGGCGTGCGTGGCCTCGACAATCCGCTGCCACTGGGCTTTGGTCAGCAGGTCGCAACGTTTGGCAGGATGGATCCTGGCCAGGTGGAGGATCTCGCTGGCATACAAGTTGCCAATTCCGGCAACTATGCGCTGGTCCAGCAGCGCCACCTTCACAGCGCGCCGGCTGGACCTGAGCGAATCCCGCAACGCCTCTGCCGTCACCACGAGGGCATCCGGCCCGAACTTGTTCGATCCCAACTGCTGACTAAACTGGCGGGAGGAGAGGAGGCGAACCGAACCGAGTCCACGGCGGTCCCAGTACCAGATGGACTTCGTTTCGCCGCCAGCCAGGTCAACGCGGAATCGCAGGTGTTCGAGCGTCGGTGGGTCTGTTAACAAGACCAACCCTGTCATGCGAGGTTCGAAGATCATGTGGTCGTCGTTTTCCAGGTCCAGGACCACGCGTTTGCCGATGCGGCCCACGTTCACGATTCGGTTTCCAACGACCCGCCGCCGGAAGGTGGTCATCCCCGGGCTGATGGCGATGGGCTTGACATGGCACGGCAGCCGTTCGACCGATCGGATGCGGTGACCGACCAGGTGGGCGATGCCTCGGCGCATCGTTTCGACTTCGGGTAATTCTGGCATGATCCTTCGCGCCAGAGAGCACCTGGCGACCGGCGGGTAGGACTCCTGCCCGCTGACAATTTTATCTGCTAGGATGATAACCATGACTGATTCGAATACAAGTGCAACCCATTCCGTGCCCAACGCCGCCGGTCGCTTCGGTGAATTCGGCGGCCGCTACGTCCCCGAAACATTGACCCGGGCGCTCGACGAATTGACGGCCGAGTACGCTCAGGCCAAACGGGATCCCGCGTTCCAGGAAGAACTTCACGATTTACTGCAACATTACGTAGGCCGGCCTTCACCCCTGTACTTCGCGCGCCGTCTGACCGAGCGCTGCGGGGGCGCGCAGATCTGGCTCAAACGCGAGGATCTCAATCACACCGGCGCGCACAAGATTAACAACACTCTGGGGCAGGCGCTGCTCACCATGCGGATGGGAAAGCGCCGTGTCATCGCCGAAACCGGCGCCGGTCAGCACGGGGTGGCGACCGCCACGGCCTGCGCGCGATTCGGCTTGCCGTGCGTCGTCTACATGGGTTCGGAAGACGTTCGGCGTCAGGCGCCGAATGTCTTCAGCATGAAGTTGCTGGGCGCCGAGGTGCGGCCGGTTGAGAGCGGTTCGAAGACGTTGCGCGATGCCATCAACGAAGCGATGCGCGACTGGATGTCGTCGGTCGCTGACACGCACTACATTATCGGTTCGGTCGTGGGCCCCCATCCGTTTCCCATGATTGTACGGGACTTTCAATCGGTCATCGGCAAGGAAACGCGGCAGCAGTGCCTGGAGCGAAACGGGCGGTTGCCCAACGCCATCGTCGCTTGCGTGGGGGGCGGCAGCAATGCCGCGGGAATGTTCTATCCGTTTGTCGAGGACGCCGCGGTCGAATTGATCGGCGTCGAAGCGGGCGGCCGCGGCGGCCAGCCCGGCGATCATGCTTCGCCGTTGAGCCACGGCGGCACCGGCATCTTGCACGGCAGTTTCAGCTATGTCATGCAGGACGAGGAGATCGGAAGAGCACACGTCTGAACTCCAGTCACGTG
>CALBSZ010000140.1 GCA_937967665.1 uncultured Planctomycetaceae bacterium | reverse complement strand
CGGGCCCAGCGAGTCGGTGACATATTGCGTCAAGAGTTGAAACGCGCGTCGCTCCTGGTCGCCGGCGGTCTTGTCGACGATGACGGCCAAACGATCAAATTCAGCACGGATCTCGTGCGCCGGCAGGAAGGCGATGCGCGTGGCCAGGATGGCGGCTTCGACGACGGCGTGCTTGGCGCGGTTAAACCCGAAACAATCGCGCAACCGCCCCTGGTCCACCACCTGGCATTCAATCGTGGTCCGGTCCGTATCGTCGTACAGCGACGACACCTGAAAGGCGTACCAGCGGCAGGCATCTGCCAATATCACGCCGTCCACCGCAGTGCACTCCAGCATTTCGGGAACTTCCTCAAGCTTGCCGATGGCCGCGCGAGCCAGCAGTTCCACGTTATCAATCACGTGCAGCACGCCCTCACGACACCGTTTCAGATTGGCATACGTACGCGAAGTCCGGTAGGGTCGGAGCACGAAGTTGGACATGTCGCTGCCGATGAGCGGCCCCATCGGAGAAATGTTTGCTGTGCCATCGTCGTTCAAGGTAGTCACAATGCCTTCCAAAATCATGGTTTGCTCCTGAACGCCGCTTCGTTCTGGCGAACGAGGCTGCCAAGACAATTCCCGATCATGTTTCGCATGTGCCTGGTTGCCTTGCTAAAACGTCACGGGCGTCGTCGGTAACACGGAAGTTGACGGACGGATCTTTCGTTCGGTAGCGAAGTCGGGTGGCGCGTCGTGTGACAGCGTGGCCAGATCAAGGAATCGTGACAGCATTTCGTACCCGCGGTCCGTGAGTATCGCCTCGGGGTGGAACTGCAGTCCGATCACCGGTCTGGACTGATGCTGCAGGGCCATCACCGTACCGTCGGCAGTTCTGGCGGTGACGCGCAAGACTGCCGGAACGGTTGCCGGATCCACGACCAGTGAATGGTAGCGGCAGACGGTCAGCGGATTGGGAAGGTCTTGGAACACGCCGGTACCGTCGTGCTGGACCTGGCTGGTCCGGCCGTGCATGGGTTCCGGCGCCCGCACAATCTTCCCGCCCAACTCGGCCGCAATCGTCTGGTGCCCCAGGCAGACGCCGAGCAACGGGATCGATTCGACAAAGGCGCGAACGACATCGCGTGAAATACCGGCAACGTCGGGCGTGCAGGGTCCCGGCGACAGCACAATCGCGCCGGGGTTCATGTCCTGGATGTCGCGCACGGATAGCTGATCGTTGCGAACGACGCGCGTGTCCTGGCCGAGTCGCTGGAAGTAGCGCGCCAGGTTGTGCACAAAACTGTCGTAGTTATCGATGAGTAGAATCATGGAATTCGCCGCGCTGTGCGGTTACGAGATCGCGCGCAACATACCCTCGGCCTTGTGCCACGTCTCTTCATATTCGCGTCGCGGATCGGACTGCGCCACGATGCCGCCTCCCACGGGGATTTGCCACCAGCCCTGACTGGCGGTGATCGTACGGATCAGAATGCTGAGATCCAGGTTACCGTTGAATCCAATATACCCGAGACTCCCGCAATAGGGTCCCCGTGCCGTCAGTTCCAATTCGGAAATGATTTCCATGGCGCGCACTTTGGGCGCGCCGGTAATAGAACCACCGGGAAACGCGGCGGGAATCAAGCGATAGCAGGGCGTCTCTTCCGGCAAGGCCCCGTGGACGACCGACACCAGGTGCTGGACAAACTGGAAACGCTCCACTTCACACAGCTGACTAACCTGCACCGAATCGGCCAGGCAGACGCGCGACAAATCGTTGCGCATGAGGTCCAGAATCATGACATTCTCCGCACGGTCCTTTTCGCTGTGGCGCAGTTCATCACCGCGATAGAGGTCGGCTTCCGCCCGCGCCAGCCGGGGACGAGTCCCCTTGATCGGCCGCGATTCCACGATGCCGGCACGAACGTTAAGAAAGCGTTCGGGCGAGGCACTGACAACCTGAACGTTTCCCAAGTCAAAATACGCCGCGAAGGGCGCCGGGTTCTCGCGACGCAGGCGTTGGTAAAGGCAGACTGCGTGCTGCCGGGCCGGATAGAGCAAGCGCTGGGACAGGTTGGCCTGAAAGATATCGCCCGCGAAAATATATTCGATCACCCGGGCCACCTGTTCGCGGTAACCGTCGGCCGTGAAGTTGCTGGTCAGTTCGTTCAGCGCATGGGTGGCATGCTGCGGGGTGGCGACGCGGCCGCGTCGATCACCGACGGTACGCGGAGGCGCCGGCGAATCACTGGTCAGCCACGCGCGAAACTGCTGCAGCCTGTCGCGAGCCCGCGAGCAGCGTTCACGTTGCTCTTTTGCCGGAAATCCTTGCGAAACAATCCACGCCTCGCCGCTTTGATGGTCGAACGCGATCACCACATCGTAGAGTCCTACGGCAAAGACCGGCACTTGAAAGTCATCGAATCGCGTCCGCGGCACCGCTTCGAAAGCGCGGCAGAAATCGTAAATCAACAAACACGACGCGCCTCCTTGAAACGGCGGCACGCCAGCGCCGTCTGGTGACGCGAACTCCGACAAACGACGTTCCAGATAGGGCATGCCTTCGCCACAACGGTCCGCCGGCAGTTCCAGGTATTCGAAGGGATCCGCCGCCAGGAACGAATACCGCCCCACGTCCGGCGTGACCGCGGAACTATCCAGGAACAGGCAGTGCGGCAAATGGGCCAGCCGTTCGAACACCCGTTCCGGTTCCAGATTGACGCCCAGCGGTTCGGCAAGGGGCAGGTTGATTGTCATTGGGCACCGCCGCGTGGAAGTCGATGGTGCTTTTCCGCAACGGTCAGGAATCCCCAATCCAACGATTCGTCTTGTTCGTACTGCTTGCCCAGTTGCCATGCCGTGAGGGCTTTCGACAATTCGAAACCAAGATAGAAGGCGTGCGAACTGTCGAGGTTCGCTGGCTGCGTGTCGAGCAGCTGCTGGAACAGGGCGAAGGGATCGGTATCCTGCAAGTGCAAATTTGTGCTCACAATATGCAGGCCATCGTGTTGCGCAAACAGACGGTAGTTGGCATCCTTGATCTGCCGGGCCAGTTGTTCAAAGTGGGCGGCCGGGAAGTCGCGCAAACGCGGGTCGCGTAGCAGAACCAGCGCGGGCTCGATGTTCTTCGGAGGAATACCGTGCCGGACCGCGTGATAGACCAGACGGCGAGCGATATCGCACTCGCGGACGCTACTGCGGGCCCAGTTGATCACCTGTGTGGTGAGCACGCTGCGGATCTTGAGTTCCTGGCAGATCCCCAGCAGCATGACGTTGATCGCGGCGGAGTCGGCATCGGTCAGTTCCGTCAGATTGCCGATGCCCATCATCATTTCCGCCGCGGGATAGCGGCGGCGGATTTCGTGGTAGCGGGCCAGGCTGTTGGCAAAGCCGCAACCGATGGGCTCCAGGATGGGATCGATCCGCAGCCGCACGTTCGCGCGGTTCAGCTGTTCGACCGTTTCGTCCAATCCGCCGAGTGCTGGAATGTCGTCGGGAATCACCACGACCTCGCAGCCCCAGTCCGGGGCAGCGTGACGATTACTGGAATTCACGGAGAGGACCAATTCGGCTCCGGCCCGCACGGCGAGTTCGATTTCGGTGGGCTGGAAGCTATCGATGGAAATACGGAAGCCTTCGTCTTTCAATGCCTTCACACAGTCGGCAACACCGCGCCACACATCGCCGGGCTCGCAGCCGACGTCAATGACATCGGCGCCGGCATCGCGCAGGGCCCGCGCTTGCGAGATCACTTCGGCCAGCGGCAACCGCGGCGCATGATTGATTTCGGCAATGATGCCGATGTCATAATCGCCGTACTCGATGTTGCCTTGTTTGCCAAAGTAGTCGGGAAGCGCCCGCAGGTCTCGGGGACCGAATTCGATCACGGCGTCGCCGCACAGCGGCGCCAGCAGCGAGACGTCGTTCGTTCCGCAATAACCCGGAAAGAGGACGCGGGTCGCTTCGGGAGGGACGTGTAAATGGCGGGCCATCCATTTATCGGTCATCAACGCGGCAACCGTAATCGGCAGCACGTCAATCGAATAATCAAAGCCGACTTCGGCGGCCAGCGGGCGAACCGTATCGCGCAATGCCTGTTCCGCGAGTCGACCGGTCACAAAATGGATGTGATCCATCATTCCGACTGCCGCAATCCGCCGTTAATGGGAATGATCTGTCCGGTAAGGAAGCTGGCCGCGGGCGACGCTACGAAACAGGCCACGCGAGCGACGTCTTCGGGAGTCCCCCAGCGTGCCAGCAGTGATTCGGCGATGGCCCGCTGCTGCCAGTAGACCGAGGCGGATTCGCCCCATTGGGTCTTGATCCATCCCGGCGCCAGGCAATTCACTCGGACGCGCGGCGCCAGTGTGCGCGCCAGGCTGCGGGTAAAAGCCATCACGGCTCCTTTCACGGCCCCAAACAATTCGCCGCTTTCACCCGCCATACCCGACTCCGCCTGATCCCAACCCATGTTCAAGATGACGGGCAAGCAGTCCGCGGGAGGTTGGCCCGCCATGCGTTCGCCAGCCAGCCGGGATAAACCGATCGTACCCGCTACGTCGGTTTTCCAAAGCAGATCCAAACGCTGCTGGAACGGCAATTTGGCGGCCGGCGTGGTCAGGACATCGGCGCCCGCATTGTTCACCCAAATATCCACGCGATCATGCTGACTCCAGACATCGCCGACAAAATTATCGTGCTTGTCGGTTTGAGAAATGTCGAACGCCAGTACGCGCGCGATCCTTCCCAGCCGGCGAATTTCGGCGGCCACGCCTTCGGCGGCGGCGACGTTCGCGCGGCAGTGCACCGTGACATCGGCCCCTGCGGCGGCGAATTCCAACGCTATGGCTCGACCAATCCCACTGGACGCTCCCGTAACCACGGCTGTTTTGCCAGCTAGTGCGTACGTCATAATCGAACCAGGTGTCAGACTTCTCGAAAAGGTTTTGCGAATTGGACCTTCTTTGTAATTCTCTGGCCGTCAGCTCGCAAGGACAACCGGCACAACTACTCCGAGAAAGAAGATTCCGCAGTTTCTTGTCGCAGTCGGCGATAATATGACTGATACCGGTAAATAGGACTGAAAAGCTTGACGACCATGATGACTCCCGACGAACTGCGCAGACGAATGCCGGACGTGGCCTTCGCGATTCGCGGCTACAACATCACCAACTTGGGCAGGACGCCCGAACTGCTGGAACATCCGCGCTACGGACCAACGGTGGCGTCGTACCTGGAACGCGCGTCGGCGGTCTGCAGCGACGTTTGCGGCGGCAAAGTCGATTTAGTGCGGCGGGTCCGCGAACGCGAAGAAACGAGCATTGAAACGTACGCCGAAGCCATTGCGATGATCATGGCCGTCGAACAGGCTCAATTCCAGCTCCTGGCGGATCACTTCGGCATCGCCGTCGACAGCGCGCGGAGCATGAGCGGCTACAGTCTTGGTGAAATCTCGGCCCTGATTGCTGCGGGGTGCCTCGCGTTGGAGGACGCGATGCGCATTCCGCTGTCGCTGGCCGCCGACTGTGCCGCCCTGGCCGAGGACATGGCCTTGGGTGTTCTGTTTTCGCGAAAGCCGGCATTGCCGCTGGACGATGTCCGCCGACTGTGCTTGCGTTTGAACAATGAAGGGCAGGGGGTCATTGGAATTTCAACGATTTTGGCTCCAAACTCCATCTTGCTGATGGGAACCGGCGGAACGGTGGAGCGGTTCAAAGTGCGCATGGAAACCGAATTGGAGGCCGAAACGTACATGCGATTGAATTCCAATCGCTGGCCGCCGTTGCACACTCCCATCGTCTGGGAAAAACATATTCCTTCGCGTGCCGGTCTGTTGATGCACACCTTACCGGGCGGCTTTACGAAACCTCAACCGGCCATCTTGTCGATGGTCACCGGGAAGGAAAGCTACAACGATTTCAACACGCGAGAAATCCTGCAGCGCTGGACCGATCATCCGCAACGATTGTGGGACGTTGTCTACGAGACGCTGGCGATGGGAATCAAGACCATCATTCACGTTGGTCCTCAGCCAAATATCGTGCCGGCCACGTTCAAGCGATTAAAGGACAACGTGCTGGTGCAAACGGAAGCGAGTTTGGGCATTCGGGCACTCTCGTCCATGGTAGAACGTCCGTGGCTCAAGCGTCTGCTGCCGCACCGCACCGCGCTGCTGCGGGCTCCATTGATAGCGCACGTCATTCTGGAAGACTGGCTGCTGGCCCAAACCGACTGATCTGACCGCAGGGTAACGAGGACCAGGTTGGGAAGTCCGGAGACTGCCGGAGCACCAAGGACCGTGTCGACAATGCCGTCGAAAGGCAGAGGCCGGCGAAACCCGTCCAGGACCGCAGTGTCCCTCGCAGCGTTCAAGTTATGCCATCAAGTTATGCCATCAAGTAATCCCATCTCCACACAAGTCGCGCCACTGGGCCGTCGCACTACAAATGCCATGGCGCACGCATGGGGATATTCACCAGACGGTTGGCCTGCTCGTCACCGGTGATTTGCTCTTTGACCGGATCGAAGTGGATCGTGCGGCCCATGCGGATGGCGATGTTTGCCAGGTGCAGCGCCGTGCAAACGCGGTGTGACGATTCAGCATGGCCGCCCGACTGCTTGCCCTGACGCACAGCGTCGCCGAATGAAAGCATCGGTTCGGGGTCAGGTAGTTCCGCCAGCTTCTGGCGGCCGGCGTCATCCAGGTCCGCGGCACCAAGCATCCGTCGCTGAGCGGAAGTTTCGTATTTGGGTCCCCCCTTCCAACCACCGCCGGTGACGACCACTTTCAAACCGTCGGCATAAGTCAGCTCGACCCAACCGTACTGGCCGACAGCATCCGGATGTTGCGGCCAGGGAGCACTGGGAACGGCTCTGACGGGCGACGTGTCGTCCTTGGCAAAACTCCATTGAAACGGATCGTAACTATGCGCGCCAAAGTTCGTCAGATCGCCGCCTTCATAGTCCCAATAGAAACGATTGCTGTAGTGGACTCGCGCCGAATTGTACGGCTTGTACGGAGCCGGCCCCAGCCACATATCGTAGTCAAGACTGGACGGCACCTGCTGCTCGGTCAGATCCGTCCGCCCCGTCCGGTTGCGGGCGCCCGCATAGGCGACGATCCCGCTGAGGTCTTTCATCAAACCGTGCTTGATGATCTTGTGGTTCTCAACATGAGACTTATTCTTGGCATTGCCGTAGCGATGGAACGTCCCGATCTGAAACGCGACGCCTGCTTTGTTCACGGCATCGGCAACGGAGCGGCCTTCGGCGATAAACTTGGTCATCGGCTTTTCGCAGAAGATGTGCTTGCCCGCCTGCGCCGCGGCGATACACACCAGCGCGTGCCAATGCGGCGGCGTGGCGATGCAGACGACGTCGAGGTCCTGGCGTTCGAGCAACCTGCGGAAATCGGTGTACCGAGTCTTGTTGTCAGGTTCACCTCCGATGTGTTTCGTGTCGACGTCGCAGACGGCGATCTTCTTGCGGGCGCCAGCGCAGCCGATGCCGGCGTCCTTGCGGCGGCCGTTTCCCACGACGGCATACGTCAGGGTTTCGCTGGGCGGTGTCTGGCCACGGCCTAGAACATGGCGCGGAACGATCGTAAAAGCAGCCGTGCCGGCCGCGGTGGTTTGCAGAAATCGCCGCCGGGTTGGTTTATGAGTTTGTGACATGATCGACATCTCCCATGGAATGTTTCAGAACTAGCGTGCGGAGAGCAAGTCAACCGCTTGCGAAATGGTGACCTTGCGCTGATCCGCGGACTGGGGCAGCGCCTCCTGGAGAGCTTGCCGCGCCGCCTTACCGCCAATCGCCACGATCGCTTGCGTTGCCGGTTCGCATAAGCGATCGCTGCCGAGTAACCGGGCAATCGACGGCACGTCTTCCTCGCGGCCGCAAAGCTGCAGCTGCCGCGTGACAAACGCCTTGAGTTCCTCGGAATGTTCCGCGGCCAGTTCCTTGCTCAACGTTTCGGCAACGACCTTGCGTTCAGCACCAGCACCCGGTCGCGAAGCGTAGATCACCAAGGCATGCAGCGCCTCCTTGGGCTTCGCACCGTCCGCTGCGCCAAACTCGTCACCGACAAGCGACACCAGCAGGCGAACCGTATTCGCGCCGCCAGCAACCAGGGTCTTGCCGATCTCGCCCGCTTGCGCGTAATCCTGCGCGGGCAGCTTTTTGAATAGCGCCGCCAAATCGTCAGGCGTCTTCTCAGTCTTGTTCATGGGTGAACCTCACAAGTTAATCGACGTGTTGTCACTCGAAATGGGCGACGTGATCGCTATCAGGCCTGTCCATCGCGGCTCATTGTAACATATCGCGGCTTACGGATACACTTGACCGTCGATTCCAATCGGACAACGCCGCCTTTGCGTAGATCGGGAAACACACAAGCTATAAGCTGCAGGAGACTGCCGAAGAAGTCGTGGCGTAAGCTTCCAGCTTGCGAATTGCAAAATCCTGAGAGGGTGGGGCATCGTGGATGCGCAAGGTATGGCAAGCTGGAAGCTTACCCCACATCGGTTCGTGCCATTATTCCAGCAGTCTCCGCAGGCGCCGGCGTACGTAACGAACCGGCGCCTGCGGCTGGGGGTTAAACAAATCGACTGCCGGAACCTTCACACGCTCGATTGAACGGCAGGCACGCATCCATTCCACAAACATTCGAAACCACAAATCCGGAATTTGTTTCTGCCCCATCCCTTAGCGATCGTAGCGGCGGCGTTTTTCGCGAGGGGTGGGCGGAGGGATGGGCAGGCCGGCCTTCTGCATCAGCGAGTGAATGGCTGCAATTGTTTCGGCGGACGGCTTGAAATTGCCCACGCGATGACCTTCGGCGATCAGCAGCGGCGTCCAGCCATAGCGATTCTTCCGATTCCAAATCTCGATATCCGCGCCGCGTTCCTCCAACAGCGTCACGACCGCCGGCAGGCTTTTGTAGGCGGCGCCATGCATGGCCGTTTCGCCGTTTTGGTCCACGGCATTGACCTCCGCGCCCCAGGCGAGCAGTTGTTGGACCGTTGCCACGGCCTCAGCTTCGGTCCCGGCTTCCTCGGCCGGAGCCAACGTCCCGATACCGGCGGCGGCCAGCAGGGGCGGGCAATTGTCCGCATTCGGCAGGTGGGGATCGGCGCCGAGTTCGACGAGCAACTTCAGCAAGGGAAGATCCGCCGTTTTCGCCGCGAAGAGCAGCGCCGTCGCCCCTGTGTGATTCAAACGCCCGCGACCGGACCGCCCTTGTTTCAAGCGTGCGTTCACGTCCGCGCCGTGTTTTACCAGTTCGCGAACGAACTGCAGGCTGTTCACGCTTCCGGATCCGATCGGGGCCGGATCGCCGTCGACCCCGTCGCCGCGATTCGGCTTGCGCACCCACGTAATGGCGTGCAGGGGCGTGAAGCCGCTCCGCTGATCGTTCGGGTCGGCACCGGCATCGAGCAGCAGCAGCGCGAGTTCGAAGTGACCGTTTTCCACAGCCAGCATCAAGGGGCTGGTACCGCGTCGCGGCGACCGGGCATTCGTCGATTTCGGCTGCATCACCGCGTTCACATCGTCACCCGTTTGCAGCAAGTAGCGGACGACTTCCGAACGGCCCTCACGAACGGCAAAAAACAGCGGCGTGAAACCTGATGCCAGCGGCGTTCTGGTGTCGGCGCCGGCGGCCAGCAGCGCGTCGACGACGGCCACATGCCCGTCAGCGGCGGCCCACATGACCGCGGTTTGCCCGTTCGGCAGTTTGGCCTGGACCTCGGCACCGTGCTTCAGCAGCGCCCTGACTGGGGCGAGTTTTCCTGTGCGGGCCGCCGTCATCAACGCCGTTTCTCCGCCTCGCAGCGCCGCGTTCGGATCCGCGCCCGCGCGGAGCAGAAGTTCAACAATCCGCCCGTTACCGTTGGTACAGGCCAGTGCCAAGGGCGTGACGCCGTAGCGATTGCTGATTCTGGCGTCGGCACCGGCTTCAAGCAGCCGATCAACACTCGCCGCGTGATCATGGAACGCGGACCAGTGCAGTGCGGTCATGCCATCCACTTGCCGTGCATCGAGGTCGGCGGCCGCGGCGAGCAGCGTTTCCACCGCCTTCCAATCGCGTCGCTGCGCGGCGTCGGCCAACGGCGCATCGCTGGCCCGCGCGACGCTCGTGGCGGTCAAGGCGATCAACAAGATCCATGCTACTCGGTACATCATGGCGTCGTCAAACGAAGGGAAGCTCCGGTGTTCCTGGCGTAAGCTTAAATCGAAACTATTCCGTTGCTGTCAGCAAACGAATCGAGCTTCACGCCGACTTTGTCCAGTAGCGCCAGGTGCAAGTTGGCCAGCGGCGTCGGTCTTTCAAAGCGAATGTGCCGGTTTCCCGCGATGTTGCCGGCGGCTCCGCCCGCCACCAAAATGGGCAGATTCGTGTGATCGTGCACGTTCGGATTACCCATCCCGCTGCCGTACAGGTAGAGGCAGTGATCCAGCAGCGTGCCGTTACCTTCCGGAGTCGCCTGTAACCGTTCGAGGAAATAGGCGAACAGCGAGACGTGAAATTGATTGATCTTGGCCACCTTGGCGATCTTGGCGGGGTCGTTGCCGTGGTGGGTCAACGGGTGATGGGGTTCGGGAACTCCGATTTCGGCATACGTGCGATTGCTGGTTTCCCGCGCCAACTGGAAAGTAATGACACGCGTCACGTCGCCTTGCAACGCCAGCACCTGCAAGTCGAACATCAGCCGCGCGTGCTCCGCGTAACTGGCCGGCACGCCGACGGGACGATCCAGATCGGGCAACGGGTGCTCGTCCGTTTGCGCTTCGGCCAGTTGAATCCGCCGTTCCACTTCGCGGACGCTATCCAGATAATCAGATACTTTCGTGCGGTCACCAGGAGCCAGTTCGCGTTGGAGCCGACTGAGTTCGCTGGAAACGGAATCGAGCAGGCTGGCGCGCTTGCTTAACGCCGCCCGGCGATCGGCCGTACTGCCTCCGTCTCCGAACAGGCTTTCAAAGACGATGCGTGGATGCGCTTCGGGAGGCAGTGGCGTGGTGGGCGAAGACCAGGACAGATTGTTTTGGTAGACACAGGCGTAGCCGTTGTCGCATTGCCCAACCGTGGAGAGCAGATCCATGGACATTTCGAGCGACGGCAGCTGTGTCCCCTGGCCGATATGCCGCGCCGCAATCTGATCCACAGTCGTGCCGAGGAAGTAGTCCGAACTTTCCGTCAGTTTCGCCCGGGCCGCGCTCAGGAACGCGGAATTCGACGTAGCATGAGTTCCTGGATAAGCGTTCTGCAGTTCCATGCCGGTGACGGCCGTGACATGACTCTTCACCGACGTCAGGGGACTCAACGTCGGCGACAACTGGTCCAGTGATTCGCCGTCGAGCCGCCAGCGCGAAAAGTCGCAGCCCATCGGCATGTACACGAATCCCAGTCGCCGCAGTCGCCGTGCGTCGGCAGGAGTTGCCGCCGACGTTGTCAGTGCGGGAACCATGGCGTCGAGCAGCGGCAGGGCAATGGCCGCGCCCAGACCGCGTAAGATCGTCCTGCGAGGCAGTGCTTTCCTGGAAACAAACATCGTTACGGTTCTCCCTTGACTCTGGCAGACTCGACCTGAGTTCCTGCCGCCGCCTGCCGCATTTGAAAAGGCGTGCTCCTGACGATGGCCAGGACCAGCGCCGAAAACCGAAAATCCTCGGCTTTCGCCTCCCGTACGATTCCCCGCACGGCGGCCGCATCGTCCGCGTCCACTCCACGTCCCAAGGCAAATGTTAACATCTTTTCCGCAATCGTTCCCGCCAATAATTCAGGTCGGGCCAGCAGCGCGTCCTCCAGACCGGCAACGCCATCGAATTGGCTGCCGTCGGGCAAACCGCCCGTCGCGTCGACCGGTGCGCCCGCTTCCCACGTTCGCCAGCGACCCACCGCATCATAATTCTCCAAGGCGAAGCCGACGGGATCCATTAGATTGTGGCACACGGCACAAGCTTCGTTCCGGCGATGTTCCGCCAGCCGCTCACGTACCGAGAGATTCGCCGCGACGCTGTTATCCTTTAAAGCGGGCACATTGGCCGGTGGCGGAGGCGGTGGGGTTCCGAGCAGGTTTTCGAGAATCCAGTGGCCGCGAATCACGGGCGACGTCCGGGTGGCGTAGGAGGTCACGGTGAGAATACTGCCGTGGCGCAAAAGGCCGCCGCGCTGGGTTCCGGGACCCAGATCGACCTTGCGAAAGTGACTGCCGTAGACATGGGGAATTTCGTAGTGCCGCGCCACGCGTTCGTTCAAGAAGGTGAAGTCCGGACGAATCAACTCCGTCAGCGGGCGGTCTGCCGTTACGACATGGGAGAAGAGCAACTCGGTCTCTTTTCTAAAGGCCTGTCGCAAGTTCTCGTCAAAATCAGGAAACTGCCGGAGGTCGGGAGTGATGGAATTCAGGTTGCGGAGATACAACCACTGGCTGGCGAAATTGGTCGTCAGCGCCGCCGCTCTGGCATCGGCCAGCATACGGCGTGTATGACTCTCCAGCACGGCTGGCTGGCTGAGCTGGCCGCCAGCGGCGGCCTCCAGCAGTGCGTCATCCGGAATGCTGCTCCATAAGAAAAACGACAGCCGTGACGCGAGTTCGACGTCGCTGATCCGGTACACGGCGGCCGGAGCCAGGCCTTCCGGATCCTTCTCCACGCGAAACAGAAAGTTGGGATTCATCAGCACGGCGCTGATCGCACGTTCCAGGCCTTGTTCAAAACCATCGCCGGCCTGTCGCGACTCCTCGTAAAACCGCAGCGGTTCGCGGAGGTCGGCTTCCTCAATCGGGCGGCGGTACGCGCGACGAGTCAGGTTGGCCAGGATGCGGCGCGCTGCGGCCGCTTCGTCCGCTTCGCTAGCCGGCGGATTCGCCAGAATGCGGCGGCGGCTGGGTGAATCGCCAGGACCTTGGGAATCGTACGGCCCCGTGATGGAAACCTGGTAGACGGCAGGAGAGAGGCGGGGATGCCGGTGCATATTGAAGTGTGCTTGATACGGCTGGCGTTTGGTCTCCAGCAGGACGGTTGGATTCTTCAAAAAGGTCACGCCCAAGTCGTGCGGGCCGGCGGTCACAAACATCCGCGCCTTCAGATGCGCGTCGACTGCACTGTGATTGCCATTCTTGGGCGGGCGAACCGTGAACTGCTCCCGTTGAGCGCGATCCAGCAGCACGACCAGTTCGTGGCTCCCGTGCAAGCCCTCCACTTCCTCATTGCGATCGCGCGCCAGACGCACCTCGATCTCGTAGTCGCCGTCGCGGGGAAACGTGTAGGACAACAGGGCTCCGCCGCGTGTGCCGTGCGGCAGTCCGGGAACGTGTTCTTCCTGAGTCAGATCGGCTTTCAACCGGAAAGTCGCGCCGTCGGGCGTGCGCGAGACGCCGCCCACGGCCAATCGCGAGATCTCCAAGGCCGCGGCAACGTAACGGCTCAGCAGCGTGGGAGACAGTTCGCCTTGCGTGACGTTATCAAAGCCGTGACTGGCTTCGTCGGCTGGCAGCAAATCGGTAGCGTCGATTTCGACGTCCAGCAAGTCGCGGATGGCATTCTGGTACTCGGTCCGGTTGAGCCGCCGAAGCGTATCGGTGCGTCCGGGCTGGGGAGCCCGCAATGCCAGGGCGTCGAGTGACGCCTCCAGTTCGGACAGCACGGCACGGTATTCGGCAGCGGTGGGCCGCGGTTCGGTCGGTGGCGGCATCTGCCGCTCGGGAAACTTGCGTACGACCCTCTCCCAGAACGCGACGTCCACGGCGGCCGGTTGTGCCAGGCGGACGGAGAAATCGATGCCCGCTGTCTGCGAGTCCTGGTCGTGGCAATCGAGACAATGATTGCCCAAGAACTCACTGACCTCCGCGCGGACAGCGTCGGCCGCCAGCAACAGTCCGAAGTTCAGAATCAGCATTGCCTTCCAAGACATCACACCACCGCGTTCGGGAACCATTTCATGATAGATGGAAACGGCTGGTAAATCATCCCCGGAAGTGGCTGGCCAAACTGGGTAGCGGGACGTACGGACTGAGGTGAGCGTACAGGCGGCAGATTCTTGATTCGGTCGACGCGAGGATCAGCAGCAACAAGACGCCGTCTGACCGAGGATGCCTGCGTTCGTCCCGCGATCCCGCCGTTCACTTCCCGACATGCATTCAGCGTGTGAACCAGTTCTTGACACTGTCGGTCCACGACTTGCGTGGAGCCGGGTTCTGTGCCTCCCGAACGTCCTCGTCCATTTGCTTCCGGAGTGACGAGACGTCCTCGCCAACCCTTGTCTTCTGGAACGACTGCCTGGCGGTGGGAAACTGAAACTGGCCGCGTTGTGAGAACTCGTCCGATTGCGTCGCCACGACTACCGGATCCTGATAGGAAGACGTCGTGGGCAGCCGCCGCAGGTACGGCTGACCGCCGATTGCCGCCGTGGATGTAGAAATGTCGTGTACCCGCCGTGACGAATTATCGCGGACGTCGGTCTGGGGTTCGGGCAGAGCGGGAAGCTTTGGGGCCGGGCCGTTGGGATCGGTGCGGCTTTCATAGCTCGGCTCGGTCACTTCCGTCGACGGGAGGGACTCCATGTTGGGCGCGGAGGGAACCGTGTAGCCGCCTTGAGGACCGCAACAGTTGTAGCCGTACGGCGGCCCCGGCCAGACGGGAACGTTGTTCAACTGGGTATGACCGACATTGTGCTGTTGCTGGTGGCGAATGTGCCCTGGGTCCGCGGGTGTGATGAGTTCGGGCATGAGAAACAGCACCAACTCACTTTCGCGGATTTCGCTGGTGCGCGAGCGAAACAGCGAGCCAATACCGAACGTCTTGATATCCTTCAAGCCCGGGATGCCGGTGTAATTGTGCGTATCGCTGCGTTGCCGGAGCCCGCCGATGACCAGGACCTGTCGATTGTTCACACGGACGGTCGTACGCGCTTCACGGCGGTCGATGATCGGTTGCGCCGAATCACCCGGATTGGACCCGGTGAGCACCCTGAATATGGGCGCCACATCAAGTTCGATAGTCCCGTCGTTGGCGATACGCGGTGTCACCGTCAGACTGATACCGGCTTCGCGGAAAGCCGTTGTGCCGACCGCCGCGCCGCCGTCGGTGGATTGGCTAAGTTGCTGGTAGGGGATTTCTCGAACGATCTCGATCGTCGCTTCGCGGCGGTCGACGCAGGCCACGGTGGGGTCCGCCAGCAGTCGGGAGTCGGTCGACTGGCAGAGCAGGTCGAGCACCCCTTGAATGTCAAAATTTCGGCTCAGGTTGGTAAACGTCAGCGTGGCCGAGGGGTCACCGGCGGCGACGGCGGCGAGCTGGGAGGAGCGAAGTTCCAGCGATGTTTGCGGTGTGCCGCCCGAAGTGCGAGCGTCGATGTCAGCCTGACTCCAGTTGATTCCCAATCGCTCCGAATCGGTGAGACTCATATCGTAGATGAGCGCCGTGATGCGAACCTGAGGCCGCGGTTGGTCGAGGTTCGTAATCAGTTTCTGGGCGATATCGATGACCGGTGGGTAATCGACGATGACGACCCGATTCGAGTCGTCGATCGACGTCGCCGTTCCTTCGGGGCTGAGCACCGCCTGCACGGATTCCAGGATCGACGCTGCCTGAACGTAATGCAGGCGGAAGTCGACGACCTGAATCTGGCTTCCCGGAGTGTCGAGTTGGGCGACCAGGTCTTGAATGGACTGGATGGCCTCGGGCGTATCGACGACCACGATCTTGTTGTCGGCTTCCAGCAGCGTGATTTTCCCTGCGGGACTGATCAGCGTCGCCAGGGATTCCTGCAAGGAGGCGGCCTTGATGTACTTCGGCGTGACCCGGTAAACCTGCGCGTTTGACGGCCGCGCTTCGGCGGGCGTATCGTCTTTGCGGTTGGCTTCCACCAACGCATCCATCTTGGTCGCGAAATCACGGATCAAGGCGATCTGTTCGGGAAAGTCGATGACCAGCAGGCTGCGTCCGGACGGAATGATTTCGATTCTCCCGCGTGGGGAACTGTACAGTTGGGCGTTATCCCGAACCTCTTCCGGTTCCGCGAATTTCAGCGAAATGAACTGACGCTCGAAAAGCGGATGGTTGTCGCCCAAACCTTGCAAGCTCGTAATCACCAGGCTTTCGCCTTCGCTGCGGTAGCCGTAGCCGTTGGCCAGCAAGATGGAATCCAGGATCTCGTGCAACGGCGCGTTCGTAAACGTCGCCGTGGCAGTCCCTTGCACGTCGTCTCCTACAACCAGGTTCACCCCCCAGGCATCGCCGATCATGAACAGTGCCTTTTCCAGCGGCGTCCCGCTCAGCGTCAAGTTTCCCTTCTTGCGCAGGGAACTGGCGAGATCGACCTTTTCCGTGGATTTCTTCTGAACGGCTTCAATAACCTGCCCGGCCTGGTTGAACGGATTCTGATCCGCGGGATCCGTGTCCTTCGATTGCGCCGCGTTCAGACCGGACCCGTTCTTGTTGCCGGATTGCCGGTCGGTGGGCTCTTTCTGTTTTAACGGCCTGGTGCGCAGCGATTCACCGAAGACGTTTTCCAACAGACGGTTGGCGTTGGTCTTGACCGCTTTGGGATTGCCCAGAGAATCCGGTGATGGGGAATCCGGTGATGGGGCATTGGGCGACTGGCCACTGGCCATGTTGATGACGAACAGCAGAACGGCAACGACACGATAGGGCGTGGCGGGGCAAAAACTGCGCTGGCGCCGATTGAAACCGCTCATGTGTCCTCCTGTGACACGTTCACCTGACCGTCCGGTGGTCAGTTTAGTCCTCTTTTTTTCTTGTACGGTCACCTGCCCGCGTTTACGCGGCTGGCGGTTCCGCCTTCTTTTCCAAGTCGAATAGTGTCAGCGTCATATCCAACATGACTTCCGGCACGGCGTTGGCCCCGCTCTCGACGTAGCCGTTGTCGATGGGACGAATGGCAATGCGTTCGGTGTGCATGGTCATGTCGACGTCCGCGATTCTCGCCAACAACCGGTGAACCTTGGCGACCTCGCCGGACACGGAGATCACTACCGATTGGGACCGCAGAATAAAGTCGGTTTCCGGGTTATCGGGTCCACTTGTCGACTTCGCGGTAATGGGACTATCGTTTTCCCGCCACGTTCGCCGGCGCACCTGCCCAACTTCAATCCGCCGCAGTCGGCATCCGTCGTTTCTGATCCACGTCACCAAATCGGCTCGCAACTGTTGAATCTCGTCGGCCGTCGCGGCCTTGGCTTCCTCCTCCTTAAGCTGTTGCCGGCGCTTTTCCAGCAATGCTCGCTGCTGGTCACCATTGCTGATTAACGTTTTCGCTTGAGTAAGTTGATTGCGCAATTCCGCTTCCTTTTCGGACAGCGTTCCATACTTATCGGTAGCGGGTAGGACTGTCATGAGCACCACACCGATAGTTAGGAATATGACGAACATGCGCTTTCTCGGATGACTGATGAATCGGCGTAGAGCCGTTTCAACCTGCGCTTTTGTGATCATTGTTACTCTCCGCAAAACCGTTAAGGTCGCAATGTACGTCAAACCGGGTCGCCTGCCCGGCGTCGATGCGAATCTGCTTTGTGCCCCCGATCGACACGTTCGTCAACTCGGGGATCTTGGTCAACGCCCGTTCAAATTCGAACGCGCCGTCATCCAGTTTGCTGGCTCCGGTCAGCGTCATCCGGCCCTGCGTATCCAGTTCGATACTTTCCAGCCAGACGTCGGCCGGCAGTGCGCGGCCAATGGCGGCCGTCAAATCATGCCACTGAGGCCGGACAACCTTGTTGCTCACGTTGCGCAGGGCCAGGATCTTCGTTTGAGCGTCTTGCACGCCCTGATCCACCATTTCGAGCTGCGTGCGCTGCAGTTCTAGCGCGGACAGTTCTTTGTCGATGCCGGCGTTGATTCTTCCCTGGTAGAAGGCGACGATCTCGGCGCCGACCCAGAGCAGCACCGCCGCGGCCACGGGCCAGAAGGTTTTGACACACGCCGGTCCCAACGGCTCCAGGACCGAAGCCAGGATGCGTTCCATCACGTTGGGCGGCGATTCATTCAGACGGGGAGTGGTGGCGTACAGGAACGTGCCGATGGCGGCGCTGAATTCCGGTCCCGCCGCGTCTCCCTCGAACTTCCAATTCGAATCGGCGCTGGCCGGGTCCAGGATGGAGACGGTCAGCACTTCTTCTGCCAGGAAGGCCTGGCCGATTTCTTCGATCTGGTTCGGAGGCCCACAGAGAAAGACTTCGTCGATGTTGCCGTTGGCAAACGAGACATAGCGATTGCAGTAGCGCTGCAATCGACCCAGGTGGCCGGTAATCGTATGCGCCACCTGGTCGTCACAAGACTGATTGGCGGGCCGATAGTCGAGCAATAGTTGGCCTTTCTGAGAAATGCCCACTTCCAGCCCGAATTCTCCTACGCTGACAATTAACTTGGGAGATTCCTCGTCCGCCCCCATCTGCCCGACAAAACGCGACAGGGCGACCAGCGACGGTTCCACGCAGGTGAACCGCAGTCCCAGCCGTGTGGAGATTTCCATCAAGGCGTCAACCGTCTTCTGATTGACCACCGTCAGCAAAGCATGCTCGTGACGGGCGTCGATCTGCCGCACGCTACCCCCAACGGTCTTCTTACCATGCCCGAGCGACAAGTACAGGTCGCTGCGTTGTTCGAGGTAGCGAAGCTGCGTCTGGACCCGCTCCGTTTCGCCGGCCACCACACGCGTCACGCAGTAGTCGCCGTTCAAGCAGGCATACAGCGACGCATCGGACAGATTGAATTCGGCGTCCAGTCGCTTGAGCGCCGCCATGAGTTCCGTTTTTCCCAGGTCGCTGTGCAGCGTGGTCGCTTCCACACGCCAGGCCACCGTCTTGGTGTGAATGGTAAAACCGTCGTCCGCATTCCGTTTGGCGGAAATGAAGTGCAGGTAAGTCGGACAGATTTCAATGGACGTGAAATGTTCCGCGCCAGACTTGCTTTTTTTTGGTTTTCCGAGCATTGCGGGGGACCTCACGTTAATCAATAACCACTTGGAGTGTACGCGTAATGTTGCCGGCGGTGCCGGTACCTTCAATGACAATTGTAGATCCGTTATCACAGGGGCAGTCGTCAACGGTCGTGGAATACGTTCCGGACGCAAACGCAATGTCGCTCAGCGTGCCGCGCCAACTGATGTCATCCTGCAAGATCGCCAGGGCATGATGGATGCCCGCTCCGGCCAGGTAGGTCGCGCGTTCGTAGTCCACCGTGGCATTCTGAGCGGCGACTTGAGTACCAATCGACCCCATCATGCCGAGCAACACGACGGACGTGAAGACGACGGTAAACAGGCACAACAGCAGCGCCGTTCCGCGGCGTCCGTAGCGCCCCGCGCGTCTGCCCAGCGAATCATCGTTTTTGCGGCTCATGGCTACCTACCGTGTTCTCAGCCAGGCGGTACAGCGGACGACGCGTTCCGTATCAACTTCGCGGTCCAGCGCCACGCGGCAAGTAATCTGAACGGCCCGGATCTCGTCCTCACTGGACGCCTGCGCGCCGCTGGCTTCGAGGCCAATGAAACTCAACGTATCAATGGGGGCGGCCAGCAGGTCATCCGCGCTGCCCACGCCGTAATTCACGTCGCTGCCGACCTGCTGCCATACCAGCAATTGACCCGCGGAGGTCTGCACGACCAGCCAGCCGGGCGACTGGCCCGCGTCGGAAATGGCGACAACAGCATCCGCTTGCCGCAGTTGCCGTACGATATGCCGCGCGAGGCCATGCGCCGCTTCAATCCGTTGATGGTCCGAACCGTAGCCTTCAAACGTCGTTATCGAAGTGCGCAGCAGTCCCGAAATGGCCGTCACCAGGGCGCTCATCAGCGCCAAAGTGACGATCAGTTCGAGCAGTGTAATCGCTTTCCTGCGTTGCCGGTTGGTCACGTCAATTCCTGATTCCCGGATCCCACGCCGTGAGATCCGCAACTTTACTGGCGTACTCCACTCGAGGCTCGCCGCGGTCGATCGCACGATTGCCATTGATGTCTTCCCACACGGTGGTTGTCACGACCATCAAACGATCCGGGATACCACCGTCCGCAGCGCTGTCTGAGCGAGTGACCACGAACCGGATGTCCTCGCGGCCGTCGTTCTGAAAACTGCCGTCGAATTCTCCAGGTCCTGTGGTAAACACGGCCGAAACCTGACCCAGATGCTGCTCCATCATGCTCATGCCCAGCGTGGCCACCAGCGAACGACTCTCCAAGTCGCGGCTCAACTCCATGCTTTCCCGCATCAGGTTGAGTGTCGATACGATGACGATCGCGGCAATCGTGCTGGCAGCAATCAGCTCCAGCAGCGAATGGCCCGTGCGGGTTCGCGGAATTTGTCGTCGGTGGCGCATAACGTTATCGAGGGCTTCATTGCGATAGAGAACCAAGAAAGCGTAGGTTACGGCGTCGGGGAGTCAATAACGGCCGGCCGCTGCTACAGTTCCGTGCCATTGACGTAGCCGGTAATCGGCACAACCGTAATCAACCACGTGCGCCCGTTGGTGGCGAGTGAGATTTGATAGGCCGCAAGTCCTTCTCCCTGAAAATTGAATTCCGGATTCCCGGGAGTGACGGCCACGGTGATCTCGTCGTTAAACGTGTGGCTGTTGGCCAGCGTGGTCAACCCGCCGTTCACGTCCCGGCGCTGCATTTCGTAGCCGGTAATGACGCCACCGGTCGTCGTGAACGAGATCAGGTGATTGTCACCTGTCGAAATGGCGCGGCGCCGAGCCAGCTGCAGGTCGGTGATCAGTCGTCGCATGTCCGCCTGAGCACCCGCGAAGAATTGTGAACCGGTGCTATAGCGAGCGATGGTGACGGCGGACATGATCCCCATCAAAGTCAGCACGGCAATCAGTTCCAGCAAAGTGATCGCGCGTCGTGTTGGGGGAGGCTGCTGCATGGCGTGTCTCGTCATTCCGTCGAGGACACGATTCCGGTGGTCGCGTGATAGACATAACTCTTGCCCTCTGGCGATACGGGCATTTCGTGGAGGAATTGCGGAATCAGGGAGGCCAGCGACTCCGGCGGTGATCCGTCTCCTTCGAATCGGTAGCGTTCGACTGCCTCCTGGAGCCTGCTGACATTTTCCAAGTCGACGTCGTCAACCGCCCCCTTCCGATCCACCGAATTCATCCGGCTCATGGTGACTGCCGCGACAATGCCCAGCAGGGCGACCACAACAATGAGTTCCATGAGAGAAAACGCATTAGGTCTGCGAATCGTCATCGATTTCCTGCCTTGTGTAAACAAGCAGACGCCTCAGAATTACATTCTGCGGCGTCTGAGTTGGCTTCCGTGTCGTGCGTGCTAGGACCCAGTGGTCAAACTCACCACGCCCGTCGTCTGATTGATGGTGTACGAACCACCGTCGGTAGGCGATTCCGGAGTGCTCGCCAGGTAGTTGTTGCTCACCAGAACGCCCGTGTTGGTCGGCAGCGAGCCGATGTCGAAGCGATATCGCTCCACGGCGGTCTGGATCAGGGAAATGTTCTGGCTGTCTACATTGTCCCTGGCGGTCTGCTGGTCAACGGAGTTCAAACGAACCATCGTAACTGCGGCAACGATGCCGATCAGCGTGACGACGGCGACCAATTCGAGCAACGAAAAGGCCTTGCGATTACGTTTGTGTTGTGACCGGGTTCTCATAGTAAAACCTCTCTTAGATAGAACTTGGGCTTTGTTGCGACTTACTGATGTCCGCTCTCGGCTCAGTTGGTTACTCAATAAAATATAGGTTGCAATTTTCGACGTGGGTGAAAAATCAATAATTCTTCTCCGCCCGATAAATCACTATTCAGCAACCATTTCCACGCGGCGCGTCGATTGATTGAAACGCCAGGTGAATCCCTCCAGCGGGCAAGCCGGCAATCCCGTGGGGAAGTAGTCTTGGTTCGCACCGATATCGCTCAGGTCGCTGGCCGGCCAGGTACCACGATTCCGAAACCAGAGCTGGCATTGCATGTCCAGGTCCCCGGTATGAATATCGGCCGAGGTTTCCAGTACGCTGTCGGTCTGTTCCTTGTCCAGCCGCATGATCGCCACCGTGGCCACGATGCCGGCCAGAGTGACCACCATGATGAGTTCCAGCAGAGAAACTCCCCAGCGTACAGAACGTTTTCGTTGACGATGACTCATTGCCTTTCCTTTCTTCAACCTGGCGATTATTCGATGGTTTCGAGCATGGCGAACATCGGCTCGTAGATCGCCAGCATGACCAGGCCCACGGCGAAAACCATCCCGATCGTCATTGCCGGTTCGATCCCGGCGACCATCTTGTCGATCTTGCGGGTAATCGTTTTGCTCAAGTGCCGTTCCACGCACTCGGTGGCCTGTGCCAGATTCCCGGTCTGCTCGCCCACGATGACCAGCTGTGAAATCACGGCCGGGAATAATTCCTCGTATTTTTCCAATTCCACACTCAGCCGTTCCCCGCGGGTCACCGCCTGCTTGAGGTTGACGACGGCGCGGCGCATCACATGATTGCTGATGCCGTCCACCGACACGCCCAGCGCTTCGACCAGCTTGAACCCGGAGTTCATCATCCGCCCGACAATGCTGATGAACTGCAGCACGGCAATTTCTTTGAGCAAGGTTCCGACCCAGGGAATCTGCAGGAAGAAGGCGTCCATCTTGTACGCCAGGTGCGGTACCTTGCGGGCGCGGAAGAACGCAATCAGCGTTCCGATCACGCCCAGCAACACCATCCACCCGTAGTTCATCACCAGGTCGGTGGCGCCGATCAGGGTCATCGTGGAAAGCGGCAGGGGAATCCCCGACTTTTCGAACGTTTCGCGAAACGTGGGTACGACGAAGAACATCATGAACACCACCGCGCCGCTGCCGGCGAACAGGACCATCACCGGATAGCTGAGTTTCTTGGTAATGTCCGCCTTCACTTCCAGTTGCCTTTCCAGCTGATGCGCGACCCGTTCCAGCGTCTCGCCCGCGGTGCCCGCCTGTTCGGCGGTCCGAATTTCGTGCACCATGATCTTGTCGAAGGTCGACGGAAAACACGCCAGCGCCGAACTCAACGTCTCGCCGGTTTCCACCTTCTTGCGGATCGTGTTGATCATTTTCGAGAACTTTTTGAGCGACCGTTCGTTGCTCATCAGCGCCAGCGATCTGGGCAGCGACAGGCCGTTGACCAGCAGCGAACCCAGATTCTGCAGGAAAAACAGCTTGGCCTTGGTGTTCATCTTGGTGGCCGCGCCACCCGACTCCATCGCTTTCAGCTTGGCCTGAAAGCTGCCGCTTTGCGTCTTGCCCTTTGCGATTGTCGCGTTCGCCATTGATTTCCCTTTGCCAGGTTTGAGCCGAGAAGCAGTTGCAAAATGTGGTCGAATCGGTGTTGCGAGCCGACGGCGAACGCCTGCGGCTCACTGTTTCGAAACTGTTTTCGGTCGTGTCGTCGTGTCTAAGTCTTGTAGTAAACTTCTTCCAGTGTCGTGGTACCGGCGAGCGCTTGTTCGAAACCGGCGCCCGCCAAGGTCACCATGCCGTCTTCCCTGGCGATTTCCTCCAGCTTGGTGGTCGGCACCCCGCATTCGATCGCCTTCGCCATCTCCTCCGTCACCACCATGACTTCGAAAATGGGGATCCGTCCGGCGTAGCCCGAACCGAAGCACTTCTTGCAGCCGCGGCCGTGATAGAAGATGGCGTCCTCCGGGAATTCGTGCCCGCGTTCGATCATCGCCTCGATCATGGCGTCGGTGGGTGTCATCGGTTCCTTGCAGGCCGAGCAGATGCGGCGGAGCAGCCGTTGGGCGACTGCGCCGATGAGCGACCCGCCGACCTTGAAGGAATCGATGCCGAGGTCGTTTAATCGCGCGACCACGCCGATCGCTTCGTTCGTATGCAAGGTACTGATCAGCAAGTGCCCCGTCAGCGCGGCCTGCACACTGGTGGCAGCCGTCTCATGGTCTCGAATTTCACCCACCATGATGACGTCCGGGTCCTGACGCATGATGAATTTCAGCGCGTTGGCGAAGCCCATGCCGAATTCATTGTCGGACTGCACTTGATTGATGCCGGCCAACTTGTATTCCACGGGGTCTTCGACCGTCGTGATATTGACGTCCACCGAATTGAGCTTCGACAACATGGCGTACATCGTAGTGGACTTACCGGAACCCGTCGGACCGGTGATCAGAATCATGCCATGCGGCTTGTCGATCATGCTGTTGATGCGTTTCAGATCGCGAGGCGTCAGGCTGATCGATTCCAGTTCAAACACCTTGCTCCCCTCGTCCAACAAACGCAAACACATCTTTTCGCCGCGAGTGGTCGGTATGCAGCTGACGCGGAAGTTGACTTTGTGCCCGTTCTCTTCCAAGGAACAGGTACCGTCCTGCGGACGGCGGGTTTCGGTAGTGTCCATATCCGCCCGCACCTTGATTTGAGCAATCACGGCGTCTTCGATGTGATTGGGAATCGTCATCACCTGCTGCAACTCGCCGTCGATCCGATAGCGAACGCGCATTTCCGGTTCGTGTCCTTCCAGGTGAATGTCACTTGCGCCAGCGTTGTAGGCTCCCATCAAGACGGAACGCACGAGCCGGATGACGGGCGAGTCCTCTTCCTTTTCCTCCTCCGCGCCGCCGGCTGTCGCTTCTACTTCATCCGGTTCTTCGGAGAGTTCCGCCAGTTTGACGTCGACGACGGTTTGCCGGGCGACCGTGCGCTCGTCAAAACCGCGATCCAGAGCCTCCTGCACTTCCGGCTGCATGGACACGACAGGATCGACGTGGTAGCCGGTGATCAATTCCACCTCCGATATCGTTTCGATATCGTCGGGCGCCACCATCGCCAGTTTCATTTTCCGGCCGTTGATTTCGACGGGGACCGCCAGGCGTTCCCGCGCAAACGACTCGGGCAGCAGCCGCACCAGTTGAGGATGCACGGACTGCGGGACGACTTCGTAGTATTCCACGCCAAACTGCTGAGCCAGCGCTTCGCCGAGTTGCAGGGGGGTGACGAGTTTTTGGTTGAGCAGGATCGCACCCAACATGCCGCGCTGAGCCAGCGCGGCTTCCAATTGCTCCTGCGTAATGTGACCACGCGCTACCAGGATGTCGCCAAGTCTTCCAGCCATCGTTTTCCACTCAGTTCATGGTTCGTCGAATGCGGCCTGTTCCTCAGCGGGACGGACCGCAGCCGTTGTCTTGTAAGTCGGAGCAAGGACGCCCCGCAACCACTAAGTCCTGGCAGGTGCCATCTCGATCAGGGCTTCCACTTTCTGCTCCAATACCGCGGGGTCGAAGGGCAGAACAACGAACTCCTTCGCGCCGGCCGCAAAGGCACGCTCGACCAGTTCGACGTCCGAATTGAAAGCCATCACCATCACCGGCATGGTGCTCGTCCTTTGATCCGTGCTCAACTTGGTCACGACATCGATCCCACTGGCGTCTTCCAAGTCGACGTCGATCACCAACAGTTCGGGATTCGACTCGGATTCGCTGATGAACTTGATCGTTTCCGCCGCCGTCGATAGAACGGTCACACGAAAACCCAGCAGTTCAAGGCGGAACGCCGTAATTTCCTGCAAAAGCTGCTCGGGCTCGACCAGCACGATATGTGGCTGTGTATCAATCATCTGTGGTTACTCGGTTGTTCAGTTCCGGAATGCGCACCTGTCGCCGTGGCGGCGCGTAGCCAGCGCCCTCTCAAACGTAGCTTGCGCTTAACGCCTGTTGAAGATTTCGCGCACTCCAGCGCGACCCGCCGCTGCCGGACCCCGCCATTGCACGCTGTCCCCAGCCGCGGATGAATTGATATAATCCGGTCACGTTGAAATCCGTCGTCGAATACAGGAGCCTGCCTCGCATGTCATTAATCCGGATCGGAGTGCTCACCGTTTCAGACCGCGCCAGTCGTGGGGAATATGAGGATCGTGGCGGTCCCGCTATCCAGGACTACCTGGCGGAGGTACTAAGCTGCACATTCGAAACCGCCGGCAAGATCGTTCCCGACGACGTCGCCGAAGTCGAGGCGGCCCTCAGAGTATTGTGCGACGACGAGCACTGTTGCCTGGTCGTGACGACCGGGGGAACCGGACCGGCACCGCGCGATATCACGCCCGAAGCCACTGTGTCGGTTTGCGAAAAGCTGCTCCCCGGTTTCGGAGAACTCATGCGGAAGGTGTCGCTGGACAAAGTCCCGACCGCGATCCTTTCCCGGCAAACGGCGGGGATTCGAGGCCGCTCGCTGATCGTCAACCTGCCGGGACAGCCGAAAGCGATTGCGGAATGCCTGGACGCCGTTTTCCCCGCCATCCCCTACTGTATCGACTTGATCGACGGCCCCTACCTGACCACCCGCGAAGAGCGGATCGTCGCGTTTCGGCCCAAGAAATAAGGGCAAGAAAACTGCCCCTGTCCAAGACACGCACGAGCCGGCCGCCTGCGCACCATTGTTCGCACAGTGGCGAAATGCGATTTTATCGCATGCGCTGCTTTACCCCACGAATGTGACGTGCCCATGGCGCCGCAGTTAGGGCTCTGGAAAATCGCTTGTGAAGTGCCCATACTATGTCATGGAAAAGCATCATTCTGGGCGGGTTCACTTCCGCTATCTGCAAACAACTCTGTGAAAGTGGGTAGGTACAAAATGGCTATTAGAGCAATCATTGCGGACGACCACGAAGTCGTTCGGTGTGGGCTGAAGAAGCAATTCGACGGGACCGATATCCAAGTCGTGGGCGAGGCCTCGACGGGAGAGCAGGCCTTGAAACTGGTCGCCAAGAAGAAGGTGGACATCGTCATCCTGGACGTTCGCATGTCGGGCGGTGATGGCTTGAACACGCTCGGCCGAATCAAGCTCGACCATCCAGAACTGCCCGTGCTGATTTTCTCGACGTACGACAATCCGACGTACGTGGCGCGTGCCGTGGCGCTGGGAGCCGAGGGCTACGTATTGAAGACAGCACCGGCCGCGGAGTTGGTGTCGACGATTGAGCGTATCACGGCTGGGGAAAGTGTTTGGACGCGCGACGAATTGCGCCGCGTGACGGGCGCGTTGGCGACTCCCCGCTTAGCTGCGGACGTCGAAGTCCCTTTGACACAGCGCGAAAGTCAGGTGCTGGAGCAGCTTTCCGATGGTCTCACCAACAAAGAAATTGCCGTGGCGTTGGACATCAGCTACGAAACGGTAAAAGAACACGTGCAGCACATCCTTCGCAAGATCGGCGTTTCTGATCGTACGCAGGCAGCCGTCTGGGCGGTACGTCAGAATCTCGTATAGCAGCGGCGAAAAAACGAAGGTCGCCTTTCGCTCCGTGCACGAGCACGCGTTTGGCGAAAGGCGACATCTGGCATCGCTATTTGCGCGTCATTCCCTGCCCGCATGGTGTGCCGCATCGTGGCCGTGTCGCCACGTGTTTTGGGGGAAGTTCTGAGTTCTCATGAATTTGCACGCTATCTGCTCGACAATTTCAGGCACTGCTGTATATACTGAGGACTTCATTCATTTTTGAGGTTATCTGATGACGCAGAATCCACAGCAGTACCCCATGTTTCACATCGACGTCACGCCGGATCCCGCCCCTGCGAAGCCCCGGTCCAACGAGAACGTGGTCGTGGCATTGCTGTCTGAATTGCTCAGCCAGCAAAAGCAGCAGAACAAGCTTCTTGAGGATTTGCTGCAGCAGACCAGTGCGAACCAGAAACAGCGTTCTCACGAGATCGGGCAGTGGAAGGAAGCAAATCCTTATCTTTCCGAGAACTGCCGCACGGCGGCTGAAACGTTGAGCAAAGTGCAGACGGCGTTCCTGGCCAAGTTGACGGATGAAATCGCCGAATACGAAGACTGCCTGCTCGACGGCGAATTCATGCTCAACGAATTCATTGACCGCTACGGTCCGCGGCTGGCGCATTTGAACGGCGTCCTGCAAGTGCTGTCGCAGTTGAGCACCGCCGAGACGCCCGCCAAACCGCGCTAGTCCGATGCTGAAGTGGGAATTGGTCAGGACCGTCACGTCAGATGGGTTGCGGCTGGACGGGGCCTACGCCGGTGGTTCGCCTTCCCACGACTCGCTGGCCGGCGCTGCAACCGCGTTGACCAGCGCCGCCGATCCCCAATCACGGCTCGCTGCAGATGTCGTTCTTTGCTTGCCGGGCGTCGCCAGCAACTTTTATGGTTCACAGCTCTTGCGGCAGCTGGCAGAGACGCTTGTTCATGCGGGAGTCGCCGTGTTGTGCGTGAACACGCGTGGGCACGACAATGTCTTTACCGCGTCCACGCCAGCAGGACCACGGCGATTCGGCGCCGCCTATGAAATTGTCGACGAATGTCGCCAAGATATTGCGGCATGGCTGAAGTATCTCGACGAACGCGGACTGACGCGCGTCGTCCTGGCCGGCCATAGCCTCGGCGCCATCAAAGCCCTTTACAGTCAGGCGCATGCGCCGAGTCCCGCGGTGGCTGGCGTGATCGCGATGTCGCCGCCGCGACTTTCGTACAGCATGTTTGAATTGAGTGGCCACGGTCCGTCTTTTGTCGACACGATGCGCGATGCGCAGCACCGGATTGCCGCGGGCCGGGGAAACGAGTTGCTGGAAATCCAGTTCCCCTTTCCCTTGCTGATCACCGCGTCGGCCTATGTAGACAAATACGGCCCGGCCGAGCGTTACAATATCCTTCAATTCGCGGGTCAGGTAACCTGCCCGCTGCTGGCGACGTACGGGGCGCGGGAAGTCGCGGATGGCAACCCCGCTTTCCAGGGACTACCCGAAGCCTTGTCGGATCTTTGCGGCGACACCGCGGAAGTGGCGTTGATTCCCGACGCCGACCACCTGTATACGGGCTGCCAGCAGCCGCTGTCCGAAGTGCTCGTGCGCTGGCTGGGAAAGCTTGGCGGCTGATACCGGACACGACGATGAATCTCGCCGGGCGCGACCTGCCGATTTTTCTGCGAATCGGCCGACAAAACCGTTTAAAAACGGTGACGTAACTTCAGGCGCTCGCTTGTTTTTCGAGCATCGCTAGGTTACGTTACGTGTTCATCCGCGGCACGGCGGCGCCGTGTTCTTGCCGACAACATCCCACCCGGACGAAACTGCGAAAACAGCAATCAACCTGACCTGCTGGTCATTCGAGTATAAGGAGTTGCAATGAGTACTGATTCGATCACCGCGGAAGTCTCCGCGAGCGCGGCGGCAGCGCGTGAAAAGCTGGACGCGCACACCAGGGAGATCGTCCAATGGCATTTCCACGAGTCCACGGGCTGCCCCTTCTGGCTGCAGAAGAAATCGGAGCTCAATTTCGACCCGCTCGCGGAAGTCAACTGCTTCGATGACTTGAAGAAGTTTCCTTTGTTTGAAGACGAGTGGCTGCGGGGCGGTCCGGTTCGCCGCTGGGTGCCGAAAGGCCTGGAGGGAAAACCGGTCTACGTATTTGAAACCGGAGGCACGACCGGAATTCCGAAAAGCCGCATGGTCATTGAGGATCACTGGACCGACTATGAAATGTTCAGCGACACGCTGCCGGACAAGTATTTTCCACCGGGCTCCAACTGGCTGATGCTGGGACCTTCCGGACCGCGGCGATTGCGACTCGCGGTGGAACATCTGTGTCAGTATCGCGGCGGCATCTGTTTCTGCATCGATCTCGACCCGCGCTGGGTAGTGAAGCTGATCAAGAAGGGCTGGATGGAACACCTGGAGGCGTACAATAAGCACTGCATCGATCAGGCGCTCACAATCCTCTCCGCGGGTCACGATATCAAGTGCATGTTCGCCACGCCCAAGCTACTCGAAGGCCTCTGTTCCGCGCTGGAAGACGAGGGCAAGTCGTTCCAGGACACGGGCATAACCGGCATCTTCTCCGGTGGCACCGAGTTCACTCCGCAGTGGACGCGTTTCTGCGTCGAGGAATTCTTTGGGGGCCCGCCGGAAGAGAGCGGCATCTACATGACGCCCACCTACGGGAATACGCTCATGGGGTTGGCCTGCAGCAAGCCGGTCACCGCCGCCGAAAATTACAAGATTTCCTACTATGCTCCGCAACCGCGCGCGGTCACGGAAGTCGTGGAATTCGACGACCCCACGAAGGTCGTCGGCTACGGCGAAACGGGGCGCGTCAAACTGACCACGTTGACCAAGGAACTGTTCGTCCCCGGATTCCTGGAACGCGACGAAGGAGAGCGCGAAGCGCCTTTCGACAAATACCCGTGGGACGGCGTCAGCGGAGTGCGGCCATTCCGCGAATTTGCATCGTCGACCACCGTTGGCGTTTATTGAGTTTGCAGCCCCGGCGTTGGCACAACGCGCGCCGTGGCGAAGTCGCGGCGAGGCGTAATGACCAGTAGACCATGCCGATGTTCCGACCTCGGCCTTCCCCTTGGAGAAACCCATGTTAGATATTCCGATTTTACGCTGGGGCAAGCCTTACGAATCGCTTGAAATCGACGAAGTGAAGCACTTCATGACCGGCGAGCCGATTGCGAAGATGCATCGAGCCAACGGTGGCATCATTAAACGCGACATGCGGCAGGCGCAAAAAGCCCGCGATACGCTGCGTGAAATCCCGATCGTCGATCTGATTGAACGTCTGGGCGTCGCGGCGGACCTGTACGAAAACGGCACACTGCCGATTGGTGACGGCACGCAGTCGCCGGACGAGTTCGCGCACCAGCAATCGGCGAGTACCGGGTTGCCCGAACATATGTGCAAGCACAACATGTCGAAGAACTCGTTTGTGCTGCGGAACATGCAGACCATTCTGGACTGCCTCACCCGCGGCCTGCCGCTGGAAGTTTTGACGCGTGGCTGGGGCGTGGAAAGCCGCGGCGTGGTGGTCAGCTACCAAGCGCAGACGCCCGTGCTGGCGGCCGTGCTGCCCTCGAATTCACCCGGCGTCCATACCCTCTGGTTGCCCGCCATTCCGCTGCAGATGGGCCTGGTCTTGAAACCCGGACCGCAGGAACCATGGACTCCCTACCGCATGGTCTCGGCCTTCATCGAGGCCGGGATTCCTCGCGAAGTCTTCGCGCTCTATCCGGGCGAAGCCGAAGCCGGCGCAGCCGTGCTGGAATCGTGCCAGCGTTCGATGATCTTCGGTGGCACGCCAACCGTAGAACGGTATCACGGAAATCCGAAAGTGCAGGCCCATGGCCCCGGGTTCTCGAAGATCCTGCTGGGGGACGACGTCGTGGACAACTGGGAACAGTACATCGACTTGATGGCGGAGAGCATCTATATCAATAGCGGCCGCGGCTGCATCAATTGCTCAGGCATCTGGGCGTCCCGTCACACGAAAGAAATCGCGCAGGCCCTGGCCGAACGCCTGGGTCCCATTGAGGCAAAGCCGCCGCAGGATCCCGAGGCCGGTTTGGCCGCTTTTACGGTGAAAGGCATGGCACCCGCGGTCTGGGGGATGATCGAGGCCGACTTGAAAGAAGCCGGTGTGACCGACATGACCGCTCCTTACGGAGACCGGCTGGTCGAGATGGAGCACTGCGCCTACCTGCGTCCTATGATCGTGCACTGCGAATCGCCCGAAAACGCGATCGCCAAGAAGGAGTACATGTTCCCCTTCTCGACCGTGGTCCAGTGCCCGGAGGACCAGATGCTGGCCAAGATCGGCCAGACGCTGGTCGGCACGGTGATTACCGACAACCCTCAGCTGATTCAGGCTGCCAGCGACGCAACGCACATTGACCGCTTGAACATCGGCCCGATTCCCACGAGCAAGTTAAACTGGCTGCAACCGCATGAAGGCAACATCATCGACTTCCTGTTCCGCAGCCGGGCCTATCAGGTGACGGAGGACCGCATGCCCGCCTAGCGCGTGGTCCGCCGCGGCCTGGCCCACGCCGCGCAGCCCACGCCCTTGCCTTCGTTCCACTCCTACACGACTCGCCGCGCATGATCCCTTTCGATTTCCAACCTAGAACACGCATCATCTTCGGCCCGGACCGGATCGAGTCGCTGGGGGAATTGGCCTCGGAACTCGGCGCCCGCCGCGCCCTGGTGGTCAGCGATTCCGGCGTGATACAAGCAGGGCACACGGCGCGCGGCATCGCGGCGTTGGAGCGCGCGGGAATCGAAACGCACTTGTTTGATGGCGTTCGCGAAAACCCGACCACCGCCCACGTGGAAGCGGGCGTCAAGGTAGCGCGCCGCTACGACCCCGAACTCCTCGTGGGACTCGGCGGCGGAAGTTCGATGGACTGCGCTAAGGGAATCAACTTCCTCTACAGTAACGGCGGCCGGATGCAGGACTACTGGGGCGTCGGCAAGGCCTTGAAAGACATGCTGCCCATGATTGCCGTGCCGACGACCGCGGGAACCGGCAGCGAAGCCCAGTCGTTCGCGCTGATTTCGGATGCTGAGTCGCACGTCAAGATGGCCTGCGGGGACAAGAAGGCTTCGTGTCGCATCGCGCTGCTCGACCCACAGCTCACCGTGACGCAGCCGGCCCGCGTGACGGCACTCACCGGTATCGACGCGATTGCTCACGCTTTGGAGACGTACGTGACAACGCGCCGCAATTCGGCGTCGCTGGCGTTCAGCCGCGAAGCGTGGCGATTGCTGGCACCGAATTTCGCCCGCGTGTTGGATAATCCTCAGGACCTGGAGGCCCGCGGCGCGATGCTGCTGGGCGCCTGCTTCAGTGGACTGGCAATCGAAAACTCGATGCTCGGCGCCACCCACGCCCTGGCAAATCCGTTGACGGCAACCTACGACGTGGTACACGGCGAGGCGATTGGGATGCTGTTGCCGCACGTCATTCGCTACAACGGTGTCGAGTGTGCCGAATGGTACGAGGAACTGCTGGAAGCGACGGCTCACGACGAGGGGGCGCCGACGGTGTCCAGCGGCATCGCGGGCCTGGCCGATTTCATTCAATCGCTGACGGCAAAGGCACAACTGCCGCTGCGTTTGGCGGATCGCGGGGTAGAAGCGGAGAAACTGCCGGAATTAGCGGCGGCCGCCGCAAACCAGTGGACGGGACAGTTCAACCCGCGGCAGGTCGGGGCCGACGAGCTCTTGTCGATTTACCAGCAGGCATTCTGATACAATGAACGCAGCGCATCCATGCGTGGAAATGCATTTTGTCGCCCGTTCCCACTGAGGCCGCCGATCCGTTTCCGCGTGCCCGCAAACCCACCCGCATTTGGCTGGAGGCAAGACATGAATCTCGTTCGGCTCAGTCGCGTTCTCATTGGCTTTGTGTCGTGTAGCCTGCTCGCCTGCGGCTGCGGCGCGCAGCAATCGACGCCGGACGTTGCCGAGCCCCCAACTGCCGTACGCGGCAGCATCGCCCGCGCGCCCACTCGGCCGTCGACGGAATCTTCCTGGCCGCTGTTCCGCGGCAACGCGCAGGCCACCGGCGTCGCCACCAGCACGCTGCCGCCGCAACTGGAATTGCTCTGGAAGTTCGCCGTCCCGAAAGGTGCGTTCGAAGCGACGCCGGCCATCGTCAATGGCGTCGTTTATATCGGCGACCTGGATGGCGAAGTCTATGCCCTGAATCTGGCGGACGGTTCCAGGAAGTGGACCTATGAAACCGAAACGGGCTTCATCGCTTCCCCCGCCATTCGCGACGGCCTGATTTATTTGGGGGACTACGATGGCGGATTTCATTGCCTGGACGCCGCCACCGGTAAACCCAAATGGGGTTACGAAACCGAGGCCGAGATCGATGCAAGCGCTAATTTTCACGGCGACCATGTCATCGTCGGTTCGCAGGACGCAACCTTGTATTGCCTGACCGCCGCGGACGGCAGGCTGGTCTGGAAGCACACGATCGAGGACCAGATCCGCTGTTCGCCGACCATCGTGCAGGACCGGGCATTTGTCGCCGGCTGCGACGGGAAGCTGCATGTCATTAAACTCGCCGACGGTACCGCCGACTCGGCGGTCGAAATCGATGCGCCCACCGGGACGACTCCCGCGGCACTTGGCGACCGTGTCTTTTTTGGAACGGAAGGGGGCGAGTTCCTGGCGATCGACTGGAAGCAATCCAAAGTCGTCTGGCGCTACGCCGACCCCAACAGCAGTCAGGGGTTTCGCAGCTGCGCCGCCGTGACCGACAAGTTCGTCATCGTGGGATGCCGCGATAAGAGTGTCCACGCGTTTGATCCGCAGTCCGGCGAGGAGCGTTGGACGTTCCGCACCAAGGCGCGCGTCGATTCCTCGCCCGTTATCGTGGGCGACCGCGTCTTTGTGGGGTCCGCGGACGGCCGGTTTTATGAAGTAAGTATCAAGGACGGGAACGAGACGTGGCAATACGAGGCGGGTGGCGGCTTTACCGGTTCGCCCGCCGTGGCCGAAGGCCGGATCGTGATCGCCAACGAAGACGGCGTGGTCTTCTGTTTCGGCGCGAAAGACGGAGGACCATAACCGTGGATGACCTACGACGAAACGCCGTTTCGCCCGCGAGTTGGCTGAAGAGCGAACCGGCCAATACCGCAACCTTCAATCCACTTGGGAAATCGGAAACGCCGCATCACGATGAGGACGTCGTCACCTCCATGAGCGTCCAAATCGCCCGCGGCAGCTCGTGAATTCTTCGCAGAAAGAAAAACAGATGACATCTGAGAGCACGAAAACGGACGTTGGCAGTTACTTCATTTCGAACTACCCGCCCTTTTCGCAGTGGTCGGTCGATTACCTGCCCGAGGTAAAGCAGGCCATGGCCGCCGCGCCGCAGGCGGTGCCGCTGGGGCTGTACCTGCACATTCCCTTCTGCCGCAAGCGCTGCAAGTTTTGCTACTTCAAAGTCTTTACGGACGTCAAGGCCAGCGACATCGAACTGTACGTGACAGCGCTGTCCAAAGAAATTGAACTCGTCAGCCAGCAGCCTTGCCTGGGAGGGCGCCCGTTTCGGTTTGTCTATTTCGGCGGCGGGACACCGTCGTTCCTGAGCGTCAAGCAGCTCACTTCGCTGGTCGATCGGCTGCGCGCCAATATCAGTTGGGATCAGGCGGAAGAAGTCACCTTCGAATGCGAACCGGGAACCCTGTCAGAACCGAAAGTTCACGCGTTGCGAGAACTGGGCATTACGCGATTGAGTCTGGGTGTCGAGAACTTCTCCGATACGATTCTGGAAGAAAATGGCCGCGCCCACTTGTCCGGCGAGTTTTACAAGGCCTGGGACTGGGTCGTCGC
>CALBSZ010000139.1 GCA_937967665.1 uncultured Planctomycetaceae bacterium | reverse complement strand
CATGGGTGGCCGGGGTCGAGTGAAGCGAGGCCCCGGAAGCCAAGGTTCTGTGGGGTCGCTTCGCTTCACCACAGCCACCCTTCCCCGGTGTTAAAACAGAACCTAGAGCTGAATCGTGAGGCTCGTGCCGTCGCCTTCGGGCAGCGGCTTGACGTTCTTGATTTCCTTGACGTTGTCCCCTTCGCCGACGCGGATCGTATGCGGGTGCTGGGCGAACACCTTGGGACGGTATGTATCGCCCTTGATGCGCAACGTGTACACAACTTCGTTGGCGTCTTCGTCGACGATTTGCACAACCGGGTCGGGCTGCCCCTTGACCACGATTCTCGGCAGCCAGGCGACGGCTTTCCGTCCATAGTTGTCCTGCTGGGTGACCGTCAGCGGCCAGCCGGGATATTGCCGGGCACCCGGGATGGTGATGTCGGTATTGCGGGGCCAGCATTCGAAGCGAATCGTACGGTCGGACTTCTTGAAACGCACGACACCGAATCCGGCCGCACGCGTGCTGAGCTTGGGACCGCTATTCAAATCAGCCTGGGTCATTTCCGGATTGGCGGCGGCGTAACAGGTAACCTTGTTATGGAAGCCGTCGAGTAATTCGCCCGTATACGCCGGAGAGCTCGGCCGCCGGTTCTTGCCCGGTTCCAGCGGATCCCACCAGCGCAGGTACAAGTTGGCGATGGACGGCACGCAGAACGAAAAGTTCGCGTCATTCCAGTCGTCGATGCCATGGTGAAAAATGGTGCCCAGGTGCTGGTCGCCGGCGATATGTACGGAAAACGATTTGCGCATCGCCGCCAGCGCTCGGTTGCGACCTGATTGAGGCCAGCCGTTCGAATCCAGATCGGCGTGCAGGCGGCCGCCGAGTTTACCGTGGATATGAGCGCCGCCACAGAAGATCGTCTGCGACAGGACCGCCTTCATTTCACAGCCTTGCCAATCCTGCCCCCAGTCGTCCAGGAATTTCAATTGCCGATCTCCCAACAGGACAGCGCCTTTAACATCCACGCTTGCGGGATCGTAATTCGGATCACGGATATGATCGGGGCGAGGACCCTGCTGTGGTATGAGTCCCTCCGGGCCGCTCTTGAACTTGCGGTCCTCCAGAATGGCAAAGCTGATCCCGCCCACCGTCAGGTCGGTGTAATAGACGGTGATGCCGCGTTGCACCGGCGTCGGATCATACGGGTCCGGCAGGTGGCTGGTCTGGGCGCGCTGCACTTCGTTGACATATTCGACGGGCTTGAAGAAGCCGCCGTCGTGCCCCGCGCCCGTGTGGGATTTTTTCCCCGACGCGCCCCAGATATTCGCCTGCCCGACGTCATGGTCGTCCGGAATCGTGATGGTGGGAATGTCCTTGATGATGTCGCCGAAGTCACGGCCGAATTTCAGCCAATACGCATAGTGCCGGTTGTGATCGTAGACCTGGTCGCCCGAGAAGAACAGCAGGTCGGGTTGAATCCGTTTGATGTTGTCGACGATATCCTGCCGCGAGATATCGCCGCCGTGCGGAGCATAAATGGAATTGCCCGTGAAGGCGGCCACGACAATCTCGTCCTTTTCCACCGGGTCGCGTTTGATCGTTCCTTCGTAGAAGGCTGCTGTGCCGTGAGCCACGCGATAGCGAACCGTCTTGCTGGAATCCCAGCCTGCCACTCGAAACGGCGCGGTCCAGCCGGGATTGACGATTTCGGTCTTCGCCACTTCCTGCCACTCACCGTCCTTTTCGATCTGTAAACGCACGGAATGGTCCGCTCCCGCCGGCAGCGGATAGAGCTGCGCGGTGAGCTTCAAAACACGACCTTGAACGGTGTAGAGCGCGAAGCAGATGACGTCTTTGTCCGCGACTTCGGGAATGGCCAACGGCCCCGCTTTGGCCGGCGCTTTCTTGGCCGCTTGCTTCTTGGGGGCTTGCGCGAACGCGCTATGCGGCAACACACTCAGGAGCAAGATGACAATCAAGGTTCGATAAGGCTTCACAGGAAGGGCTCCTTTAGTGCATGGGGGACAGGGCTACGGCGACACATCGTCAGCGGGATGCCTGGCAAAACTCATGTGCAATTCAGCGTGCCGCAATTGGAACTTGTCCGATTCCTCTCGGGAAAGAGCGCCAAGTACGGGATGCTTCATCCGTGTGTCTTCCGATTTTAGTCGCTCCACCGCCGCTCGCAATCGTTCCAGCCCCTCGGAAACCGAAACATCGGGAGGATCAAAACGGCCGTTTACGTTATTCGGGATCTGAAAGCCCGCCGGAATCTGCTCGTGCAAGGCTTTCTTCTTCATGAACAGACGTGCAGCAATCCGCAACGGCAACGGAGCCGAAAATCCGTAGCCATCGATGCTGCTGTTCAGCGCCGCGGCCAAATGAGCCAGGATCTGCCCGAAGGACCAGTTGCCGATGGTCGTTACGCCGTTCGCCAGACGCTCCGCATCGCCAATCAGGTCATCAAAACTTTCGTAACGAACGCGACGGCGTCCTTGCAGCGTCTTGGTATTCACGGACATGAACGGGCTCGCTGGTGGTGAAAGCTGCAGCCTAAACCCTGCTTTGCGCGTTGTCAAATACGGTAGCCTGCCGGCGGTGTCCTAAAGATGGGGTGCCGGTATAAGCACGACGCGCAAGCGAGTGAGTAAGTGGCGAAATCCCGGAGAAAACACACTTGCTCGCGCTGCGTGCTTGTATTTTCACGCCGGCACGACAAGATGAGGACACTACCGGCCTGCCCCGCAGCGTTCGGAGATACTTCAAAGCTGGCCAGGATGCACCGCCGCCGAAACGCTTCTCGGGCTACCGGGTGGCAGGGCACGAGCCATCGCAGAGCGACAGGTTCCACGAGAATTGTCTATACTTGTCTTGCCAACACGTGTATGCGAAAAGCCAGTTGCCGTCGCGAGTGCCGCTTCGCCGAGACACCCGACCGCGCCTCGTCCTACACTCAACCGCACCCCCGACAGGAAACCCCATGCGTCCACTCCAACTTGCCCTCGTCTTCCTTCTGTTCGCCGCCAAAGTAGTGGCCGCTGACAAGCCATTGCCGCCTCAGCTGCTACCAGCCGAGATGGGACAACGCAACGTCAAGAACTTTGGAGCCGTGGGAGACGGAGAGACTGACGACACGGAGGCCATTCGGAAAGCCATCTCAGCGGCAAAGCCGGATCGGCTGGGCAGGCAGACACTCTACTTCCCACCGGGACGTTACGTTCTCTCCGAAACATTGACCATACGACACAGCCTGGTACTCCAAGGCGCCGGGCCCGATCATACCCAGCTGCACCTCAAGTCGCCGTCGCCGACCGTTTCTACTCAGGAACAAGATGCAGCACCCATCGAGCTCGTCTATTTCGCCGGGGAAGCGGACAAAGAGCAGGCCAGCGCGGTGTTCGATCTGTCACTGACGTTCGGCGATCACAGCGAGTCGTGGAGCGGCATCCGCCTTGCCCACACGCGGGCCGCAGTCGAGAACGTCCTGCTGCAGACCAGCCAAGGTCACCGCGGCATTCACATGACGGCGGCCAGCTGCGTCTTCCTGCGCCAGGTTCGTATCAACGGCTTTCAGATAGGCGTCGCGGCAGGTGAGCAATCGCACGTTACCGTTTGCGACGTCCGCGTCGACGATTCGAAGATCGCCTTGCACAATGAAGGGGCCAAGGTGGCAGCCCGGAACTTTCAGAGCTTCAATGGCAAGGTCGGGGTGAAAAACGTGGGACCCCAGGACGCCAAGCACTATGGAAACGTGACCCTGGTCGATTCGCTCTTGACCGGAGGTACCGTTGAATCGTCCGGCATCGTCAACCACGCGGGGCTGTTCGCTAGACAAGTCACCACGTACAGCTACAAGTCGGCCATCGAGGACCGAGGCCGGGTGCTGCCCGGGGAATTCGTGGTGGAATACCTGGCCGGGCAAGTCGTCAGCGCCCATCCGTCGTCCCGGTCTTCGCTGTTCCTGACGCCACCGGAACTTCCGGAAACGCTATCGGACGCGAAACCGTGGGTAAACGCGATGACCTTCGCCCGCGAGGATCGCAGCTGGTCCGCATCGCTGCAGGCGGCGATCGATTCGGGCGCCCAGACGGTGTTCCTGCCGCGCGGCCTTTACGTCGCCGATGCTCCCATCGTACTACGCGGCAAACTGCGCCGCCTTGTCAGTCTCGATGCAACCATCCAGGTTGCAGCCTCGTTTCCCCGTGACAAGGCGGTGTTCACGACCGACTCCCGGGCAGGAGACTCGATCACGCTGGAGCGACTTCAGGTTCCGTCTCTCGAACACGTTGGGGCGGGAACAGCCATCTGCCGGCACGTGGAGATGAACGAGTTGCGCATCCCTGCCGCTGCGGGACCTTTGTTCCTGGAGAACGTCGCCAGCCAGCGGGCCGTGATTGCAAACGGATCGCAGGTCCGAGCTCACCACTGGTCCGTGGCGGGGAGCGGACAACGCCGAGCTGCCATCGAGAATCGGGGTGGGCAGCTGCTGGCGCTGGGGTTGATCAGTCGCACGGACGGTACCCTGCTGGCGGCGACGAACGACGCGCGTTCCGAATTGCTCGGCAGTACATTTCGGTGCTCGCGTCCGGAAGGCTATCTGGCTCCGCTGATCGTCAATCGCGATTCGATGCTCAGCCTGAACTACGACCCCCGCGACGATGCGCCCGACCGGCCGGAAATGTCCATCAGGGACATTCGCGGCAAAGACGCCATCACTCGCACGACCGGCAATGGTTCGGCGCGGGAGTCGACCATGGAACTGTTCACTTCGATCCCACCGCTGCAGGACGGCAAAATGTTCGACGGCAAGTCGCTGACAGGCTGGCGAAGCATCGACGCGGGATACTTCGATCGCCATGGCGAAGTTACCGTGGCCGACGGCGAGTTGCGGATTGCCGCGGGCGAACCGGGGAGCGGCATCGCCTGGACGCGCGAAATGCCGAAGGTGAACTACGAGGTATCGTGGGAGGCGAAACGGACGGGCGGCAACGATTTCTTCAGTGGCAGTACGTTTCCCGTCAACGACTCCTATTTGACCTTGATCATCGGAGGCTGGGGAGGCGGCGTGGTGGGAATCTCCAACCTGGACGACGCGTCGGCCGTCGAGAACGAAACGACCAGTTACCGCGAATTCGAAAGCGACCGCTGGTACCGAATCCGCATTCGCGTCACGAAGCATAACGTGTCGGCCTGGATCGACGACGAGCAGGTGGTGGACGCGGATATCGAAGATCGGAAACTATCGATCTGGTGGGAAGTGGAACCGATGCGTCCCTTTGGGATCGCCACCTGGAACACGTCGGCCGCGTTACGCAACATCCGGCTGAAGGCAATCGAATAAAGCGAGTCGCACGGACGTGTGGCGCGCGTAGCGTGCAATAGCGTGTAGGATGGGCCAGCGGATGACGGGGATGGTTGTCCGCGAGGTGTTGGCGGGGTCATGGCGGAATGGTGGCGCGGTGGTATGGTAGCGCAGCCCATCAGAATGCGTGCGGCGATCCCGTTTGGTTTGCATTGCTGGTGGGATGCGGCCGGTGGATACTGGGGACCGGATTTCGGTGGGCTTCCGCTACCGTGTTTGCATATTCGACGTCCGCGCGATGTCCAAACCCCACGCTGATAGGTGGACCTATCCCGCTGGTCCGCTCGCCCACCCTACGCAGCAACGCCGTCCCCTCAGAACGTTCAACCGGTAAAAGAAAGGGCGTTCCGAAGTGAACTCCGAAACGCCCTGGAAAGCTTTCTGTTCTTCGTAATCTCAGACGTTCAGCTGCTGCTCACTGCCGAGCTTGCGGTGGATTTCGTCGTTTCCGTGCGCGACAAAGAAGTCGTCGCCGAACTCGCCGGTGAGGCCGTCCACGCTGCTGTCATCCACGGCGTTGCTGAGCTGGAAGGACGTTACGGTCAGACTAAAGTTCGTCGTCTTGTCGTTGGCGGGATTCGTAAACGACGCTCGCAGGTTCTCGCGTTGCGTTGGCGTGGCGACATTGGTGAGCGACCCGCCGATCAGCAGGTCGTCGCCGTTGCCACCGCGGACGCGGTCGGCATTGGCGCCGCCGACCAGCACGTCGTCGCCGTCACGTCCGTAGACGTCGTCGGCGCCATCGCCGCCGGCGATCACGTCGCTGCCCACGTCGCCGCTGATGACGTCGTCGCCGCTGTCACCCGAGATATTATCGTTGCCGGTATCGCCGGCCATGAAGTCACGGCCCGCGCCGCCGTTCATGGTGTCGTCGCCGCCGCCGCCGAGCAGGGTGTCGTCGCCGTCGCCGCCGGTCATCGTGTCGTTGTCGCCGCCGCCGTACATGCGATCGCCTCCGTCGCCGCCGTCCATGGTGTCGTTGCCGTTACTGCCATGGACACGGTCGCGTCCGGGTCCGCCACGCAGCGTGTCGTCGCCGGCACCGCCCGCCAGGTAATCGTCGCCGGCGCCGCCGTCGTAGGTCAGCGAAGCAGTAACACCGGTACCCGTTGTGATCTGGTCGTCGCCGCCGCGTCCGAGGATGACGATGGGCGTGCTCTCGGGATAGGCGCCGAACAGGCCGACACCGCGGAAGTCAATGTACAGTCCTCCCGGTCCGCGACCCACGTTGATCACGTCGCTGCTGGAGGTCCCTTCGCAAGTGACCATGCCGCCGCCAAAGATACAGCGTTCTTCGGAAACGTTCACCGTAACGGTCGCCGAATCCATACCTCCACTGCCGTCCGTTACCGTGTAGTCGAACGTGGCCGTACCCATATTCGTGCCGGCGTCAAACGAAATTGTGTTTCCTGAAATCGTGGCAGTACCGAACGGTGCAGGTGCTGTCACACTACCTGGGACGATCGAAAGCGTGTCGCCGTCGATGTCCGTATCGTTAGCGAGCACCGCAATCGATTGAGTCGTGCCAAGCGAAGGCTGGAGGAAGAAGGTATCGTCATTCGCCACCGGCAAGTCGTTGTCTGGAGTAACCGTCACCGTGACCGTTGCCTGGTCAAAGAGTTGTCCGTCAGTGGCGCTGTAAGTGAACATGTCCGTGCCGTTGAAATTCAATGGCGGCGTGTAGACGATGTTGGTACCGACGTGCTGCACCGTTCCCCCTTGGACGCTCACCGGGCTGACGTTCGCCACGGTCAGGGTCTGGGCCGGAAGATCGGGATCGGTGTCGTTCGCCAATACTTCCGCGTCGGCAATCGTTAGCGTGCCGTCTTCGAGTACCGTGTGATTCACAAACGACGTGTTTGTCGCGGCTGTGTCATCGACCGCATCGGGCGGATCGTTGGAAGCAACCACATTGATCGTGACCGTCGCCTGATCGGTGCCCCCGTTGCCATCAGTGATCTCGTACACGAAGGAATCCATGCCACCGAAGTTCGTAGCCGGCGTGTACGTGAAGGCTCCATTTGCGCTCAGCGAAAATGAAAGCGCGTTGCTCGGGCCGCTGACAGGCGTCGTATTCACGGTGAGGCTGTCGCCATCGACGTCGCTGTCCGGTCCATTGCCATTATCGACAAGGACGTTGCCATTGAGGGTCTGGTCTTCGTTGGTCAGCAAGGTATCGTCTTGGGCGACCGGGTCGTCATTGTCTGGAGTAATGGTGATCGTCACCGTTGCCGTATCCGCCGGACTTCCCGCCCCTGTCAACTCGTAGCGGAATGTATCCGTACCATTCTCATTGAGATTTGGTGTATACGTGAATGTGCCGTTGGCGTTTAACGTAACCATCCCCTTGGACGGAGCGCTAACCGGGGTCGTGGTGACCATGATGTTGTCGCCGGTATCGGGCCCGTTGCCGTTGTTAGCCAGAAGATCGCCGGTTGTCAGCGGAGTGTCCTCGAGCGTCGTGAAGGCGTCGTTCTGAGCATTCGGAGGAACGATCACGTTCTGCACGTTGATGAAGACGGTTGCCGTATCCGACGAGGTGCCATCGGTAATCGTATACGTAAAGGAATCCGCCCCGTCGTGTCCCGTATCCGGCGTATAATCGATGAAATCGTCGCCCGTATTGCCGGATGTGCCATTATCATTGACCACGGCGGTGCCATTTGGCGGATCGGAAACGCCCGTAATCGACAACGTTTCGCCATCGAGTTCAATATCGTTCGTCAGCACGGCGATCGGATTGTTCGTGCTGTTTTCGGAGACAACAATCGGCATGACGGCTGATCCATCGTCGACCGCTTGCGGGGGATCGTCTTCTGGAGTCACCGTAATCGTGAACGTGCTGTCCTGGCTGGTATCATCGCCCGGCGTGCCGCCATCGTCTTGCACGCTTACCGTTACGGTGGCCGTTCCGTTAGCGTCGTCTGCCGGCGTGTAGGTCAACGTGCCATTGGGGGCAATGGACGGCTGGGCGCTGAACAGGCTGATATTGTTGTTGTTGACCGTGTAGGACAGTGCCGTTTGTCCCGCTTCATCGGATCCACCGCCAGGTGAAAAGTTTGCCGCGTTGGCAACCGATTGCGCGCCAGCGTCTTCCGCGACGGACTGAT
>CALBSZ010000138.1 GCA_937967665.1 uncultured Planctomycetaceae bacterium | reverse complement strand
CACCTCTACGGAAATCCGCGAAAATACAAGCACGCAGCGCGAGCAAGTGTGTCCGGACGTAAGTGACCCACTCGCTTGCGCTTCGAGCTTGTATGACGATGGAACGTGGCGCTGTCCAGCTAGCCGCTGACTAAGGAACCGTACCGTCTGCTGTCTGGCGATATCACAATAGGCTCTACGATTGCATCCTGCAGGGGCGCCATCGGTCTCCATGCGAACTTGAGCCAATACTTGTCACGGCGCCGAGTCAGATTGTGACAGGATGCGACAAATTGTCGGAGCTGGTGTAGGCATGATGGCTGTCCGAACGGCAGCCCGTACTTCTACCGACGCGTCGTCGACGCTGGCACTAGAGGCGTTCACGACGTCTGCTCGTTGATCACGTACTCAACAGCACGACGGGTCAGTTCGTTGGAGTTGGAGATTCCGAGTTTCGTCTTGATGTTCTCGCGATGGCTTTCTATCGTCTTTACGCTCAGGTTGAGTCGCTGTGCGGTCTCTTTTGTCGTTTTCCCCTGGCCGAAGAGTTGGAAGACCTCCAACTCGCGATCCGACAAGGTGTCCACAGGCGATTCATCCGCGTCGGACTGGTTTCTCAAGCGACGTTTCAGGAGTCGTTCGGTCATCTTGTCGCTCAGGAAGACGTTGCCGGCGAGTACGGCATGAATCCCATCGACCAGCTTGTCGATCGTCTCCTGCTTATTGATATAGCCCATCCCGCCGGCTTTCAGGACGCGTTCGGCGTAGACCATTTCGTCGTGCATCGACGAAACCAGCACCTTCACGTGCGGGTCGGCTGCGTGCAGCCGCTTGATCAATTCCAGGCCACCCATGCCGTTGAGTGTCAAATCGCAAATGATCACATCTGGACGCACTTGCTGGACACAGTCGAGCGCTTCCTGAGCGTTGGCTGCCTGACCACACACCTCCAGGTCAGGCTCGTCATTCACCAGATCCGCTAGACCTCGTCGTACGATCGGATGGTCGTCGACAATCAAGATCTGCTTCGTCGTTCGTTGACCCATCGTGTCACTTATTCACTTTCCGCCGCGGTATCCGTCCCGTGATCCCGCGCGCCTGGGGGACCGCCGCTCTTTTTCACCTTGACGCGGCAAACGACTCGAGTTCCCTCGTTGCGCTCGGAATTCAGCTGCAGTCGAGCGCCGATGAGTCCGGCCCGATAGTGCATGATTCTCAAGCCGCTGCCAGCTGCCTCGTGTGTCGTATCGAAGCCGGTGCCGTCGTCCGTAATGATCAATTCCAGGTTGTTCTCGTGCGCCTTCAACTCAACCGTTAGCCGGGAAGGACTGGCGTGCCTGGCGGCATTGGTCAGCGATTCCTGCGCGATTCGATAGAGTTGAGTCGCCGTGTTGGCGTCGTCGACAGGAGCTGGCTGCCGGCAGATGAAGTCGCAAGGGATGCCATACAATTCGTGAACGTGCTCAGTCAGTTCTTCGAGGGCAGCGCGGAGCCCGTCGCTATCGACTTCGACGGGAATCAAGCCTTTGCTCAGCATGCGAACTTGCCCCAGGGATTTCTGGATGCCTTCAACCAGGTCGGCCGCCACGCTGACAAACGGCGACTCCGTTCGTTCAAGCTGGCGGCGCAATCTTTCGGCTTGATAGACTAAGCCAGTCAATTCCTGTCCCAAACCGTCGTGCAGGTCCTGACCGATACGCTGCTGTTCGGCAGCGGCGGCATCGGCAATTTCTCTTTCCAAGCGTTTCCGCTGCGTTTCGTCGTGTGTGACTTTGGCAAACCCCTGCAACTGTTGATTGTCGTCCCGCAAGGCCGTAATGACCACTTCCGCAGGGAAACGTTCGCCGTCGGCCCGGACTCGCTGTCCTTCAATCGCGATACGCCCGCGCCGAGCAGCAATGCTTAGATGCCGAGCCGGCAGGCCGGCGGATACGTCCTCAGCGGTGTAAAAACATGAGTAGTGGCGTCCCAGTACGTCCCGCGAACGGTAACCTGTAATGCGCCGCGCGCCGGCGTTCCAACTGACCACATGGCCATTCGTATCCAGCATAATGATGGCATAATCTTCGACCGCATTCACGAGCAGGCGAAATCGTTCTTCCAGTTGACTATGGATCCTAGCGAGCCTGGGAAGCCGCATGGCTCGCGGCAGCAAAGGAACGATCGCGAAGACGGTAGCCCACGAAGCCACGGCGGTGCTCAGTTTGAGCAACCCGGAAAGTCGGTACGCCGGCCACCAAAAAATAACCGCTTCCATGAGATGGGTTGTGCCGCAGGCGAAAATGAACGCGCCGAATAACCAGAACACCCGCAAGAATGGTACGCTCCGGCGCGTCGCAGCAAAAAAGACCAGGACGCCTGGGATCGCCAGGTACGCTCCGAACACAAGCACATCCGAGATAATGTGCAACCAGCCATGCATGTTCGACCAGGTTCCGCAATGCCAGCGAGCTTGGAAGCCGCTGGTATCGAACAGCGATCTGACGAATTCCGCGACAGCCATCATGGGAGTCTCTGAAGCAAGGGCGACGTGGTCGGTTTGATCTCCGCTGGGACGACCTGTTATATCGTTTCGGCGCAAGGCAGGGCAACCTGATATCGTTTCCCCTCAAGTCAGGGCAAACTGGTGCATGCCGCCAGGCGGACCCGGAACACCCGTACCACAAACCGGCAACTGAGTCGCCCAGATGTTCACCGCACGGCGACGAAGTGCGCGCCAACCTCGCCATGCGTGGGCTGTGGGGGAATTCCCCATGTCGAGATAGGGGCAACACCCACGTCAGTTTCAAGCGTGTCCCGATTTACTTCACCGACGGACTCGTCAGAGAATACTCGGTGCCCAGCGGGTGAAAGGGATGGAACTTCGAGATGCTTACCAAAGGAGTGTGAAATGCTGGTACTCAGTCGCAAGAAGCAGGATTCGATCGTGATTGACAACAAGATTCACGTCACGATTGTCAGTTGTGAGAAAGGCAAAGTGAAACTCGGAATCGAAGCACCTGAAGACGTGCGGATCATGCGTTCCGAATTGCTCGACAGAGAGGAGCCGCCCGCAAATCTCTTTTCGTTTCACCCTGCAGATGCGTTTGAGCCACTTGTAGCGGACGCCGTACCGAGCGCTTCGTAGCCTGTTACGCTCGTCACCAGCGCGGTTCCTCTCCTGCTTTCAAGGTCGTTGGCAGCGACGTCGAAACGTAGCAAAAAGTCGAATCGTAGCAAAAAGTCGAATCGTAGCAAAAAAAGAGGGGCGAGTCCGCAGCGGACTCGCCCCCCTCACTTGCCTCTGATGACGTTACTGTCGAACGAGCAGGTCGTTGTCGACCCAGGTAGCGCCGCCGTCGAAGGCATTGTCCGTCGCGGCACCCTTGGCGGCATGTGAACTTACATGTCCCGTCAGCGTCGCTTCACCGTCGTCGACGGAAACGGTGATATGGTCGTCGCTGACGTAGGGACTCCACCACAGTTCACTCTCAATGGCCGAGGCGATTTCCGCGTCCGTCTTGGTGGTGAATTGCGGCCGGCTGTCATGCCAGTCGTAGTCGTACACATTCCAGTTGTCCACGTAGGGATTATACGAATACGCCTCGGCATGTTCGACAGTCAAGTAGTTCTTGACGTCCACCACGCCGTTAACCTTCGACGCCGTATCATCGACCTGTGTCTTTTCCAGGTACGAATCCACGGTCCCGTACAGGTGGACGACACCATTAAAGGCCGACACGGTAACGTCGTAGCGATCGACGAAAGCGTTGCTCCTGAGCGCCGCGGCCACGCGTGCTTCGATCTCTTCGTCACTGTGACTGTCCGCGGGGCGAACCTTAATGCGGTTCTTCACGGAGTAGACGCCGACCGTATTCCGGGCATCCTGTTCCGCCGCGCGTTTCGCTCCCAAGTTGTCAACCACGCCGCGTAGCGTCACGAGATTGCCGATGGCGTCCGTGTGAATATCGAAGGAATTGACGCGCGGATCGTAGGCCAAAGCCAGCTCGACCGCCGCTTCCAGTTCCGACTCGTCCTTGTACACGTACTTGTTACCCCGCAATTCATCGTCACGCAGCCATTTGGCGACTTCCAATTTGGAATCATCGACGGCACTGACCCCTGCCACCCAGGCATCGGCTTTCGCACGTGCCTTCTCCGCGGAGCTGCCGACGGTGCCGCTCAATGCCACCTGGCCGTTCTTGTCGACGTTGACATTGATCAAGCCATTGTCGACGAGGACATCCCATTTCAGCCGGGCTTCGATTTCGAGCTTGATTTCGTAGGGCGGCCGGTCTTGGTCGTAGTCGACACGCAGGCTGTCCTCAACCGCTTTGACGCCCGACACGGTTTTAGCCACGTTCGCACACAATACCGCTTCCTGATAGGAGTCGACCGACCCGTCCAGGGTCACCTTGCCATCCTGGACGGTTACGGTGACTTCATACGATTCCGTGGCAGGATCGTTCCAGAGTGCGTTCTCCACCGCTTCCTTGACTTGTTTGTCGCTCAACGATTTGTACGGCTTGACCGTCAAGCGATTCACGACACTGCGCACTCCTCGTACCGTACTGGCAATCCGCGCGGCACGCTCCTTCGCCATCAAGCTGTCGACAATTCCCGCCAGCGTAACGACGCCTGAAGTTGTCTGAACATCCACGTTTGCCGACGTGATCGCTGAATCGAAAATCAGTTCGTCTTCGACCTTGTCGGTAATGGTGATGTCCGTCATCACGGGTTCATCAGCGAATGCCGGCGGCATCATCACCATTCCCCACATGACAATCCATATACTGTGCCATCTCAATTGCGCAAACATTGTTTTCCTCTCCTTTCCTCTTGAGTGATTCCAGAGTCGCGGCGACGTGGCATCGCCACCGGTAACGAGTGTCGTGCTTCCTATCACTCAAAACGAAGCAGCTGGCGCGCCAAAGTGTGGCGATTGCATTTCGCGTTGAATTCGAGACCTCACGCTGCGACACATTGACAGTCGCGCGCGTCAAGTTGGCGCGATCATCCGCAAAGCCCGGGTTGACGTTGCCGGATCGATCGAAAAGTCTCGGCGCGTGAACGCAGCCGCATCAAGACATCAAAGAAAGACTGGTGCGCCGCGTTACTCTGAAGCAGGAAAGTCCCGGGCGTAGCGGGCCAGCAACGCGTCGATGTCGGCGGGCATAATGTAGAGTTTGCCGCGAATGGTTTTGGTTTCTCCGGGTTGGAGTCCGCCGATGCGAAAATCGCTGTGCAGGCACGAAATGACGCCCTGAAACAATTCCTGGTAAGGCTGCCAGGCGACAGCCATGATCTGCTGGTTGTCGGCCGAGAAGCAACCGATCAGCCCGTTGGAAGGCACCAGTTTGCTGAGCGGCCGCGGGTTGACGTCGTTGCGATCGACGTGCTTGGGACAATAGACTTGCCCGGGAACGTACCGCGCCTGTTCCGCCCAGGGTTGTGTGGGGAGTCGTGCCAGTTTGCCGTCGAGGAAAATGAAACTTTTCCGCGCGTAGTCCGGTACGAGCGTGCGGGCATCGTCGCGCGTGGTACCAGTAAATTCATCGACGCGAATGCACGGTTGAGCCCAGTGGGCCTGCGATACCTGGTCTGTCGGATTTGTCGCTGTCAGCTGAAACGTGACTTCGTCGGTGCCGGCGGTAATGGTGTGCTCCACGACAACTCCGTCACGCAATTGATCCCGCAGCCGAATGACCGAGCCGTCATCGCTTTGCGACTGCTTTGTCGTCGTGTGGCCGATCACCGTCTCGTGCCAGTCCCGGTCGGTCGAGCCCGGTCGACAATAGGCTTCCAGATACAGGATGCGCATCTCGTTGCCCGAAAAAGAGCCTGCAATGGTGAGGTAATTTTTGTCCCAGGCCAGCTGCAGTTTCTCTTCGGCGCGACACCAGGACGCCGTCAGCGCGGCCAGCAACATCAGAGCGGAGCGTAGCATAGCAAGGTCCTCGAAGATTTCGATACCGCCGTTCGGTCAGGCACGCTTGCCCGGACCGCGGCGCAGCTCGCGCATTATGACGCATGGGAATTACGAATGCAAAAAAGCCTTGACGGGCCGAGCGCCGACAAGGCTTTGGTGGATGTCGCCAAAATACCGATGGTCAGCGGGCCTACTTGGTCGGCGTGATGGTGCAGATCATCCGCCGGGCATGCTGCGCGGGGAAGGATTCGGGCTTGCCGTAGGCGGCAAGATCCTCGATGACCCCTTCCATGACCTTGCGGCCTTCTTCGATATGGGCCATTTCACGCCCTCGAAACAAGACCGTGACTTGCACTTTGTCTTTGTGCTTGAGAAAGTCGATCGCCTTCTTGACCTTAAAGTCAATGTCATGCTGTCCGGTCTTCGGTCGCAGGCGAATTTCTTTGGTCTTGGTGTGATGAGCACCTTGACCGCTCTTCTTCTTTTTCTTTTCGTACTTGTACTTGCCGTAATCCATGATCCGGCAGACAGGCGGCCGCTCGTTCGGTGCTACCTCAACCAAATCGAGGCCAACTTCGTTGGCTCTATCTAATGCTGCCTGAGTGGGAATGACGCCGAGTTGTTCTCCGTCCTCGGAGACGACTCGAATGGGTGAGATGCGAATTTGATCGTTGATTCGCGTTTGATTCCGGTCGATTTCTGTTGCCCTTCCAAACTAGAGGAGTGAAGTCCCAGACTCGGCGCTTTCGTCACGCTCGAAGTCCCGGGTAAAAAGTGAAATTACCAAAAACCGAAGATCCGTGGCAAGCCACAAGCCAACCTGGTCTTGTTTCTGGCTGCCATCTCAAAAAAGTATCCGCCACAATCTAGGGGGAAGTCAACCGGAACGTGGTGTTTTTGCGAAAAAAAACGCGCTGCCATCCCCGGTCGCCGCAGACGCGAGTCGTCACGCCCCCCCCTG
>CALBSZ010000137.1 GCA_937967665.1 uncultured Planctomycetaceae bacterium | reverse complement strand
CCGCCGGCGCCGTCTCGCGACGTGACGTAGACGTACCGTGAAAGCGATTCCTCGGCGCCAGCCAAGGAACAACAACTGACGGCGGTTACGAGTAGTAAGAACAGTTTTCGGATTGGCATGAGATTGTCCTTGTGGGTTTTGTCCGCGGCTATCTAACGTTTCGACGCGCGCGCTGGCGTCTGCGGTTTGCCGCGAGACAAATCATTTCCGTTCGAAGAAAGCCCTTCAGTCAAAAATGATATCAGGTCATCGACCTGGTCTTCGCCCAGGTATAACACCTCGAGTAATTCATCGCGGTGATTGTTTTCATGGTCGGTCACGCCCCCAAAGTTGTAATGCTGGACGACTTCTTTCAGCGTTTGGAAGCTGCCATCATGCATGTACGGGGCCGTATGTGCCACTTCACGCAACTGTGGCGTGCGAAACGCCCCATGGTCTTCCCTGCGGCGCGTGACGGCTCTACGTCCGGTGTCAGCAGGGTCGCCGGCACCGATGTTATGAAACTTGTTGTCTGTCAACTGGGCACCGGTGTGACAGCGCGAGCAGCTTGCCTGGCCGAAGAATAGTTTCATTCCGCGTTTTGAACTTGCAGACAGACTCTCACGGTCCCCGCGCAAGTAGTGGTCGAAGGGAGTGTCATTGGAAACGATGCTCCGCTGATATGCGGCCAGCGCGGCAGCGACGCGATCGGCGGTAACTGAGCCGCCGTAGACCTGCTCGAATCGCCGCTTGTAGTCGGCGATCCCGTTCAGCTTTTTCTCCAGGACTTCCAGTGGCATGTCCATTTCTGCCTTGTTCTGAATCGGCAGCAGCGCCTGTTGTTGCAAGTCAGCGGCTCGGCCCTCCCAGAATAGAGTCCGGATGTAGCCGACGTTGATCAAACTCGGAACATGCCGCTTTCCTTCCCGACCATCGACGCCTTTGGCCAGCCGCTGCCCATTGCTGAACCCCTTCTCGGGATCGTGACAGTTCGCACACGATACGCGATCGGTGCGAGACAGGCGGACGTCAAAGAACAATTCCCGTCCCAACTCAACCTCGGCTTGTGATGCAGGATTGGCAACGGCTTGCAAGGGAGCCATCGGCACCCCGCTTGTCAATGCATCATCGTCCTGCGCGGTTGCCGAACCACACAGCAACAGCGTCAGCAGGGCTTTTTTCAGCAGTAAGATGCTTCGCAACACGTCACTTCGCTCCTGGCGCGATCTTCACGGCGGAAAACTTCAAAACGGCCGCGCATTATGATTTAATATAAACGACTTCTGATGCATGCACCACGCAGAAGGAACCGGAAACTGACTAGTCGATTGTTTACCAAGGACATCATCACGATCCACCACGCATTGAGCTCCCTCTTGCCGTGTTCCTGCGTCGCCGCCTTTTCCATTCTTTAGAGAATCGCCACCAATGAACATTCGCTTATTCTTGCTACTTGGCCTGTGCTTTGGCGTTGGTCCCTTGCAAGCCGACGACACGATCACTTTCACCGATGACTTCGAAAGCGGAGCCGAACGGTGGGAGCCGCTCAATCAGGAAAAGAAACAGACGTGGCGCGTCGAGAAGTCGGACAAGGGCCAGAGTTTTCATCAGTTCGCCCACGCCGGCACATATCCTGGCAAGCATCGAGCGCCGATGAATTTGGCGCTCTTGAAGGATGCTCGCGTCACTGATTTCACCTTCGAGGCAGACGTGAAGAAATTCAAAAAGGGCGGCCACCAGGACGTGTGCTTTGCGTTTGGTTACCAGGACGGCAACAACTTCTATTACATCCACTTTGGCAGCAAGGTCGACGGCACATCAGGTCGCATTCTCAAAGTAAAGGACAGTCCGCGGAAGTCGTTTGACCAGCCGCTCAACAAGGAGACGCCCTGGAACCCGGGTCAGTGGCATCACATCAAGGTCGTCCGCGATGCGAAAGCTGGAACGATCACGGCTTGGTTCGACGACATGACCAAGCCACACATGCAGGCCACCGACAAGGATTTCACCTGGGGCCAGATCGGCATCGGGAGTTTTGACGACACCAGCCTTTGGGACAACATCAAGCTGACCGCAACCGTGTACACAGCGTCCAAAGACAAATAGCATCTCACGCAATTATGAGCAGAATCCATTTCACGCTTCCGCTACTCGTCCTCATTGCCGTTCTAGGTTGGGCTCCGATGGCGGGCGCCAAACCCGCAAAGTCTTGGCCGTGGCACGAGTGGATCGAACCGAACTTTCCGTTCTTTTCCACGGTGGTCGATGCCCGCGCCGGCGGTAGCAAGGACAACTTGACGCCGCGAGCGCTGGTGTTTCCCCTGGGGGCAGATTGTTACCTGGCGTACGACGTGGACTTGTTGCGCGTGGCGTGTGTCTGGAAGGCCAACAACCTTCCTTTTCAAGGCGCCGGCATGGCGGTCAACAGCTATCCGTACGGAGGCAATAAAGTCGGCGGCGGCACTGCTGGCCCCAAACCTGCTGGACGGGCCTGGCTGGAGAATGGAATCTACGCCGGCGTGGGGACAAGCGAGCCCCAGTTTACCGATCCGCGGCCGAAGCTGCCTCCCGAAGAGAAGGTCGTCAATGGCGGCATAGACCCCAATCACGCACGGTTTCTTGGTGTGGAGTTTTCCCAGCGCGCGACCATTCACTATGAGATTGGAGGTTCCGTACGGATCGCGGAACGGTTCTCGCTGGAGAAGGAAGGACTCATTCGCGACCTGAAGATCGGCTCCCACCGAGAGCCGCTGTACATCGTCGTTGCCAAAGGCGCCAGCGCTGATCAGTTTTCCTGTCACGGCCCGGCATCCCTCGTAACGATTGAAGGCCATCTCGTCTGCTGCATCGATCCTTCGGAGAAGGAGGAAGCAGTTGCGATCATCTTTAAGGAAGAAATGCTTCCCGAACCGAAGCGAATCACCGTCAAGAAAAGACGCTGGCCAGAGGCCGTCACAATCCCGCTGCCAACAGTTCAGAATGAGCACGCTCTCAACCTGGAACAAATCCCGCTGCCGCTGGAGAATCCGTATGGGCGGGGCGTGCGCGCTGCCGCCGTTGACTTCTTCACAGACGGCCGAGCGGCGTTGGTCACTTTTGACGGCGACGTGTGGCTAGCCGACGGGTTGCGGCCCGGGGCGACGGAAGTCACCTGGACGCGCTTTACCTCCGGACTTCACGAGCCGCTGAGCATCGGCATCCGCGATGAAGAGATCTTTGTATTCGATCGCAACGGCCTGTGGCGACTGCATGACCGGGACAAAAACGGCGAAGCCGACTACCACGAAATGTTCTGCTCCCGGATCGACCAGACCTCCGAAACTCGGGAATACGCTTCGGCCATGAGATTGGACAAGGACGGGGGTTTTGTCATCTGCAAGCCAGGGCAACAAAAGACTTTCAGTTCTATTCTGCGCGTCTCGCCCGATGGGAAAGAGGTCAAATTGATCGCACACGGATTTCGCCAGCCGTTGCTCGGCTACGATCCGTTGACGGGTCAAATCGCCGTCAGCGACCAGCAAGGCAACTGGGTGCCTTCTACGCCGGTTCACTTCATCGAGCAAGGTGGGTTTTACGGCTTTCCGAACGGCCCGGCCGACAAGGATCGCGCGATCACGCCACCACTGACATGGATTCCCCATCAGGTCTGCGCCTCGTCCACTTCAATCGTCTGGACCCGGGATGCAAAACTTGGCCCGCTTAATGACGCGCCAATCCTGCTTTCGTACCATCAACCCAAATTGCTGCAGATTCACCCGGATATCGGCGAAGGCGTGATTCAAGGCGGTGCAACCGCGTTGAATCTGACACTAAACGCACCGCTGCTCAATGGCGCCATGAATCCGGCCGATGGGTTGCTGTACGTCGCCGGCTTCAAGATCTGGGGTACGGGCGCTAGGGAGCCGACCTTTCTGGGGCGCATCCGCCATAACTCGGACGCCACCTGGACCATTCCCACGACCGTGCGTGCCGCCAAGCGGGGAATCTTGCTGCGGTTCGACGTGCCGCTCAATGAGGCCTCTCTGGCTGGTCCGGATTCATTCAAGATTCGTCGCTGGAACTACCAGCGGAGCGGCAGTTATGGCTCTGCTTACTATCGGCTCGATGGGGAGAAGGGCACCGAAACCCTCCCCGTCGCCTCGGCGAAATTGTCTCGCGACGGGCGGTCCGTATTCCTCGGCATTCCAGACATGCGCGAAGTGATGCAGATCGAGATCGGCTATAACATCGCCGCCCAAGACGGTACGCCGATTCGGCATCAATCGTATCTGACGGCGCACCGACTTCGATCCGTGAATTTGACCAAGCAGGAGTTTCGTGACAATCAGGTCGATCTCGACTTGAAAGACGTGCCGCTGGTCGAGCGGCCAACCGTCGAACCGACGATTGAACGGGGCGCACAGTATTACACCCGGCTCGGCTGCGTCGGTTGTCATTCCGTTGACGGGACCAACGAAGGCAAAAACGGTCCCAGTTGGCTCGGCCTGTATGGTTCACAGCGCAGGCTCGTGAAAAGCGACAAGTCCGTACGGGCCGACGAAGCCTATCTGCGAGAGTCGATCTTGGATCCAGCCGCCAAGGTCGCCCAGGGTGCCGTCAATGGTGAAGCGGGCATGCCCATTTACGCTGGGGTGCTGGAGGAAGAACAGATTGATTCACTGCTGCTGTTCATGAAGGCCCTGGCTGACAAGAATTCGCAGGCCGTCGCGTTGGTCAGCCAAATTCAACCTCCCTCGGCGCGGACCGGTCGTCAATGGAAGGTCGATGACTTCCACGACGAACTGGCCCGCCCCTTGCGCGGCCGCTCTTTTGCTGCTGGCAAGTTGGCATTCTTGGGCGGGTCCTGTTTCTCCTGTCACCAGGTGGGCCAAGGCAAAGGAGGCCAACTCGGACCAGACTTGTCCAAGCTGGACGCCAAAATGCGAGGACTCGAACTACTCACCCATACCATCGAGCCCTCCCGTCGCATCGACGACAAGTTCAAGGCACGCACGATCACGACCGTCAGCGGCAAACTACATTCTGGGTTCGTCGACTCCGAGAATGAAATAGAAGTTCGCCTCACGGAGGATCCGCTCTCCCGGCGTGCTCCGATTACCATCGCCAAGAACGAAATCGAAGAAGTGAAACTCTCCGAGGTCTCCGCCATGCCTAAGGGAGCGCTCGGCGGCTTCGACAAACAACAGGTGCTCGACTTGCTGGCCTATATTGAATCGCGCGGCGATCCGAATCATCCGGTGTTCCGTCGCGGTGAGACGAAAGAACGATGATTCAGGCCATGAATCCGAAATCCGTACTAGCGATGTTCGTCGTGACGTTCACGCTTCCGGCGCTCGAGCTGGCGATAGCGGACGGTCCGACGGATGATCGCATATCGCAGTTCGTGAACTCGTACTGCCAGAAGTGCCACGACGCGGAAACGCGCGAGGCGGATTTGGACCTGGTGGGATTGTCACGTAGCCCGGTCCGTCTCGGACCGGGAACGAGTCTGGGACAGACTCGCCTACGTGCGGCCAACGTTCGCAAATGGCAACGCATCGTGGTGGCCCTGCGCCAAGAAGAGATGCCGCCGCGTGATGAAAAGCAGCCTTCGCCGGCTGAGCGTGAGCAGATCGTTTCACAAATCAGCCGATTGCTCACTGAATATGCCAGACGCAATGCTGGCGATCCTGGCCGTGTCGCAATGCGGCGCCTGACCAAGGATGAATACAATCGCAGCATCCGCGATCTGACCGGCGTCGATTTGCGGCCGGCCGATATCTTCCCTAGCGAGTCCGCGGCGGGCGAAGGATTCACCAATGCCGGTGACGGGCAGGTGCAGTTATCCGCCAGCCTGATGCAGAAGTACCTGCAAGCCGCCAAGGACATCGCCGATCGCGCGATGTTGACTCCAAGCGGTTTGACGTTCGCCGACCGTCCGCTCAGGCGGCCAGAGGACCGTTATGCTTGGGCGGAACAACGTATCCGGGATTTCTATGAGCGAAAGTCGCCTGACATTCTTGATACGCTGAAGGCAGCTTATCGTTTCCGATTTCACAACCCGAATGGCCTTTCGCTGGAAATGCTGGCCGCCGAGGCGGGCGTCAACGCAGTCTATCTGCGACAGGTCTTGTCGGTGCTGGAATCACGTAGTCCGGTCTCTCTGAGACCGGGAGCGAGAACTGCGAGTCTGGGACAGACTCGCCTACTTGAAGAAACGCGCCAAGCCTGGACCTCACTGCCAGCCGATGACGAAAGAAAAGCGTCTCGGATACTCGACTCGCTGTATCGAGATCGGATCCAACCGTGGCAGAAACTGCATGAGGCGTTTCCGGAAATACGGCAAGAACAACACTTACTTGTCGACAAACTGCCCGAACAGGGCGACGATGTCGTCTGCTGGCTGCTGGTGGGAGATGCCGGGGACGGCAACAAGAACGACGTCGTGATCTGTCGGGCGATCGTCACCAACGCCAAAAATGAGGCGGAAACGAAATCACTGCGGACGCTACTTGCCGAGCATCCTGCGGACTACCTATCCGCACTTCCCTTCGGAACCGGATCCGGCGCTGACGATCTCGTCCTCGCGGCACCGGCTGTATTGGAGATTCGCATCCCACGTGAAGCGTTCACGAAGGACGATCGCTTGGAACTCCAATGCAAACTCGCTAGTCGCCACGTAGGCCGGTCCGTCCCGGACCGGCAGCGAGTCTGGGACAGACGCGCTTACGAAAACAGCGTCCAGCTTCAACTCCGCAGGGACAAGAAACGCCCCGCACCCCTCGAAGGACTACATGCCGGTGCGCCGATCCTCGCCGCATCGGGTCACACTGGAATGCGGGATCACAAGCAGGCCTTAAAAGATGTGACCACGATTTTTCCGGCCACATTC
>CALBSZ010000136.1 GCA_937967665.1 uncultured Planctomycetaceae bacterium | reverse complement strand
CGCAGGCCGCGCCGGCGGCGTCGAGCATCATACCTTCGATGGCGGCGCGTCCGCGCAGTGGTTCGAGTTCTTCGTCCGGGACTTCGTCCAGGAATTCCAGTCCTTCCGCATAGCCGACCATGATCCAGCCCAGGCCTCGCGTCCACGTAGTGAAAGGGCTGTAGCCCTGCTGGGTACTCGGGCACCGATAGCGGCCGTCGTTGCAATTGAAAATGCTTTCGTGCGCAACACGGCCGCGGACATCGTAGCGATCGCGTCCCGACCCGTAATAGACATTGTATCGCGCGGTTGTGCGGGCGTGCTCTACCAGTCGCGCGAGCAGCGAGATCCGCTGATCATTCTCGCCCATCATGACGTGACCCACGTGGTGTGCCATGGCCAGTGATCGCAGTGAACGAATCGTGTCGCAAAAGAGCGAATGCGGCCCGTTAAACGAGTAGATATAGCCCTCACCGTCGCTGGTCGTGCTCCAGCGCTGCGCCTGCACGGCTCCGCTGGCCTTCAGTGCCAGCTCGTAAATGTCCAGTTCGCGTTGCTTGAACTCAATTCGACTTTCCAGCATCAGCCGTCGCAGATTCCCGTACGTACTTACGTTGTTGAATCCATGGTCGTGCACGCCGCTGTGCGTGACGTGCGAAGCCATCGATCGAATGGTGTTGGCCCGCCCGATGTTCAAGAATTGCTCGTCCCCTGTCGCGTCGAACTGCAGCAGTGCCGAGCCCCATTGGAAGCCCTGAGTCCATTCCGTCCAGCCTTGAGCCGTGTACTTGCCGGCGACGGTAAAAACCGGTGTGCCAGCGCGGTCGCCCGCAGTGTCTTCAATGGCCAGGATCTTCTCCGCCGAAAAACGCCACAGGCGTTCCAGTCGCTCGTCCAGATCCTGAAGTTGAAGTTCGTTGTCGATTTGCAGCATGCCGGGACTCATCAGGTTACGATCTGCATGAAAGGAAACGGTCATGGTACCACAAAAATTGCGGCCGGTGAGTGTCCGGTGTAAACGGCGGGTCGCTGTTTGTCGCCGTGCAGGCCCCGGACGTCTAGGTTCTGTTCTAAAACCGGAGAAGGGTGGCTGTGGTGGAGCGAAGCGACCCCACAGAACTGTGGATTCCGGGGGCTCGCTTCACTCGACGCCGGCCACCCATGATAACAACGCGAGATTGAAAACGAAGCCTAGCCCCGCGGCAAGCGATCGGCTATCCTCGTGGTTTCCTTGCGATTTGGAGTTTCCCGATGAAAGCGTTGCTGCTTACTGAATACAAGCATTTAGAAGTGACCGACATGGATGTCCCCGCGTGCGGCGCGGACGACCTGCTGGTGCGAGTTCAGTCGTGCGGCATTTGCGGCAGCGACGTGCATGGCTACGACGGCAGCACGGGGCGGCGCGTGCCGCCCTTGGTCATGGGGCACGAGGCGGCGGGCGTGGTGGAACAGGTAGGCACCAACGTCACGCGGTTCCGTTCCGGCGATCGCGTGACTTTCGATTCCACCGTGTCTTGCGGGAAGTGTCACTTCTGTCTCCGCGGGCACATCAACCTGTGCGACAACCGCATGGTGCTCGGCGTCTCCTGCGGCGACTACCGCCGGCATGGTTGCTTTGCCGAATACGTGGTCGTGCCGCAGCACATTTCCTATCCTCTTCCGGAGGCGTTGAGTTTTGATCATGCGGCCTTGATCGAGGCGGTTTCGGTCGCCGTGCACGCAGCCAACCGCACGCCGGTGGCGATGGGAGGGACTGCGGTTGTCGTGGGTAGCGGGATGATTGGTCTGCTTACCATCCAGGCAATCAAGCTCAAGGGCTGCAGCCGCATCCTTGCCGTCGATTTGGAAGACAACAAGTTGGAACTGGCCCAAACGCTGGGTGCGGAAGTGGGGCTGAATCCGAAACACTGCGACGTTATCGCGGAGATCAAACGGCTGACGGGCGGTCGCGGAGCGGACGTGGCGCTGGAAGTGGTGGGCGCCACGGCGACGGTGAAAACGGCAATTGAGTCGGTCCGTAAAGGCGGCAGCGTGACGCTTATCGGCAACCTGTCTCCGCAAGTCGAGTTCCCATTGCAGTCGGTCGTGACACGGGAGATTTCAATCTACGGCAGTTGTGCGTCGAACGGGGAGTACCCGGAGTGCATCGAACTCTTGTCGCGCGGGCTGATGGATGTCGCCCCCTTGATCTCGGCGCGGGCAACGCTGGACGAAGGCCCCGCGTGGTTCCAGCGGCTGTATGCCGGCGAAGCGGGGTTGATGAAGGTGATCCTGCAGCCGAATGCTTAAAGCGTGATGCGGAGGCAGTAAGGCCAGCCGTGTCAATCGCGTAGCGGTTTGGCGGCCTGGTACATTCGCAGCCGTTTGCGGAACCCGCTGCGATACTGTTCGGGCGCGTAGTTCACCGCTTCCGCCTGCCACTTCCGCGCTGCGGTGAAATCGCCTGCTTCCGCGTAGGCCGCGGCCAGGGTCGCCAATTGGTCAGGGTCCTGCCAGCTTGTCAGCGCGCAACCGCGGGTTGCATACTTGATTGCCTTCTCGCCGCTCCGGAACTTGTCGTCGGGGCAGGTGGCCAGGATCCAGGCGATGCGTTCGTAGGCACCGGGAAAGGAGGATTCGAGCCGGATGGAAGCATCGAAATCGGCCAGTGCTTCGCGGTATTTGTCTTGCGTCAACCAGATCAAGCCTCGCTGGTACCTGACGCTGGCCAGCTTGGGGGTCCAGTCGGATATCAGATGGCGCGGTCGAAGTTTTCCAGAGCCTTATCAAAGCAACCTTCTTCCAACAGCTTCATGCCGCGCTTGTTGTAGTAGGGGCCGTCGAGGGCCACGCGACCGTAGACGAAATACAGCACCACGACGGTGAGTATTCCACAGGAGACCAGGCATTTTTTCAGAAGTGAAAACAGCAAAGGTTTTCTCCTTCTGGACCAGGGCGAATAGTAAGTACTTCTTCGTGCAAATTATAGGTCGAGAAACGGCCGCGGACCGCACCCGTGGTCTGTCCAGCGGAGTGCAAAAGAAGGTGGGTGCTCGCAATCCTTACAATCGCTAAATAGCTTCCCAGGACTCTGTACGTGCGGTTGGGACGAGTGACTTGTCAAGCACCCTTGGCGTCCCGCGGACACAAGATCGGCAACGGTAACTCCAAGAATTGTCCCCTTGGCCCTGCGTTTCGCGTTGTAGATTTGAACAACAGGACGTCAAACCGCGCCAAACTGAGACCAGCAAAAAACATGACCCGCGATAAAGACTACGTCGTGCGCCGCCCGCGGCACCTGGCCACCGCGCCGGACAGCGCCCGAGCCTGGATTGAATATGCCGACGGTGAAGCAAACGCCACGGCGGAAGTCCAGCTCGTCGATTTCTCCCGGCAGGGCTTGCAATTCCTTTGCCCCGTTGCGCTGTCGCAGGAATCGGAAATTGTCGTGTGCATCGCCGTCGAAGAGAATCACTTCGATTTGCGGCTCCCAGGAAATGTCCGCTGGCAACGTCCCTTATCGGGGGGCCGTTGGGGAGTCGGCTGCGTCTTCAAGCAGGAGGTGGATTGGAGCGAGCTGGGCGAACTGTTTCTTCACGATGTGCTGGCCCACGACCTGGACAGCTGAACGCTCCAGAACCCGACCTCCACAGCGCCGACGGCGTTCATGTCTGACATGTTGATTTACACCTGTCGATTTGCCATCATGATTACTTCCCTACTTTCAGGAGCGAGTTCATGCGTAAGGCATTGTTATGGGCGGCACTCGTTGGATGCGTGGCATGCCCACTGGGTGCGTCGGCGGACGACTGGCCGCAGTGGTTGGGACCGCAACGGGATAGTGTTTGGCGGGAAACGGATGTCGTGCGTACGATTCCGCCTGACGGTCTGAACGTTGTCTGGCGAGTGCCCGTCGGTCTCGGCTATTCCGGACCCGCGGTGGAAAACGGCCGCGTTTATGTGATGGATTTCGTGCCCAGCGCGGGCGAGGTTCGCAACAGCCCCGGCGCGCGTATCAAGCTGCAGGGACTCGAACGCGTCCTCTGTCTCGAATCGGCCACCGGCAGTCTCGTGTGGAAGCACGAGCACAAGCGGACCTATGAACTGTCTTACCCGTCCGGCCCGCGCTGTACGCCGACGGTTGCCGATGGAAAGGTTTACGCCTTGGGGGCCGAAGGAGACCTCTGTTGCCTGGACGCGGGCACCGGTAAGCCGATCTGGCAGCGCGACTTGAAAACGGAATACAAGACAGAGTCTCCGATTTGGGGTTTTGCGGCGCATCCGCTAGTCGACGGCGACTTGCTCTACTGCATCGTCGGGGGCGAGGGAAGCGTGGCGGTTGCTTTCGACAAGAATACCGGCAAGGAAGTGTGGCGGGCTTTGTCCTGTGGTACGGCCGGCTACTGTCCTCCCACCATGATCGAACATGCCAACGTCAAGCAGCTGCTGATCTGGCACCCGGAATCACTCAACAGCTTGAATCCGCTGACCGGTGAAGTGTATTGGACCCTGCCGCTGAAACCCAGCTACGAGATGTCGATCACGGTGCCTCGCAAGGTCGGCGATTACCTGTTCGTCAGCGGCATCGGCAAAGTTGGCGCGCTGGTCGAGTTGGATCGTGACAAGCCGGCGGCGGAGATCGCGTGGCGAGGAACTCCCAAGACGGCCGTTTATTCGTGCAATGCAACTCCCTATATCCAAGATGGCGTGATCTACGGTGTCGACTGCGGACTCGGCGCCATGATGGCAGCGCGCGTGGAAGATGGCGAGCGGCTGTGGGAGACGTTTGAACCGACAACGGGCGGCACGCGCAGGGCAAGTCACGGAACGGCCTTTCTGGTCAAGAATGGCGATCGTTTCTTCTTGTTCAGCGAAACAGGAGATCTGATCATTGCCAAGCTGACGCCGGAAGGTTATGACGAAATCGGTCGATTTCATGTCCTCGATCCGACCAACGAATGCTTCGGGCGGTCCGTGGTCTGGAGTCACCCGGCCTTTGCTGAGCGTTCCCTGTTTGCCCGCAACGATAAGGAGTTGGTGCGCGTGAATCTGGCGGTGAAACCATGAGTGACCTGCAGTTGGCAACCTTCGGAGGCGGCTGCTTCTGGTGCACCGAGGCCGTTTTCCAGCAACTCAAAGGCGTCCAGTCCGTCGTGTCCGGTTACGCCGGCGGGCATGTCGATCGTCCCACGTATCAGCAAGTCTGCACGGGAACAACCGGGCACGCTGAAGTGATTCAGATTACCTACGATCCCGCGCAAGTGCGCTACGAAGAACTGCTTGAAGTGTTCTTCAAGACGCACGATCCAACGACGCTCAACCGGCAGGGCAACGACACGGGCACGCAATACCGCAGCGTTGTTTTCTATCACGACGACCAGCAGCGCGAGATTGCGACAAGAGTCAAAAAGCAGCTCGACGATGCAGGTATCTTTGACACCCCAGTAGTCACGGAGATTTCTCCGGCGCCAGAGTTCTTCGCTGCCGAAGACTACCATCAGAACTATTACAAGCAGAATCCGAACCAGCCGTACTGCCAGGCGGTCGTCGGCCCGAAGGTGAAGAAGTTCCAGCAGGTTTTCGCAGACCGGCTGAAGTGAAAGGGCGTTCGCACAAACATGCCCAATCGGACAGCGCCATGTTCAACTTGTCATAGCAACGTGTTGGTACATGCGGGCACATTGTTTAACCCCCAGCCGCAGGAGACTGCTGAAGAAGTCGCTCAAGACCAAGGGTGGCTGGGGTCGAGCGCAGCGAGCCCCCAGTTTCCCCCCGCAGGAGACTGCTGAAGAAGTCGCTCAAGACCAAGGGTGGCTGGAGTCGAGCGCAGCGAGCCCCC
>CALBSZ010000135.1 GCA_937967665.1 uncultured Planctomycetaceae bacterium | reverse complement strand
AAGCACGCAGCGCGAGCAAGTGTGTCCGGACGTACGTGCCCCGCTCGCTTGCGCTTCGAGCTTGTATGGCGACGAAACCTGGCGCTGCCTACTTTTCCTCTGATCGTGAACTGCTGCGGTCGACCACGGTCATCCTGCGCGGCGGGTATTCGCAAAGCTAGCAACCCCCGAATCTCACGTTCCTGTGCGCTCGTTGTAGTGCTACAATCCGCGACCCTCAGACAAGAGACAGTCGGCGTGACCGTCAGGGATGCGTACGATGCGCGTGCCGCGGGCAACGAACCACCGCCTGCTTGCAGATCATACGTTTAAAAGGAGTTAAGCGTGCTTATCGCACATTCCGTTTGGGAACAGATTTCAGACATGTCTTGGATCACGGCCGGTGGCGGACTCGTTTTGATCCTCACATTCGTCGCCCTTGTCCTGGCCCTGGCGTCGTACCGGCGCTGCACGAGCCACGAGGCGCTGGTGGTTCATGCAAAGAATCGGGGACTCCGTGCCATGGTCAGTCGTGGTGGGTTCGTCTGGCCGTGGCAAGCGTGCACGCGGCTGTCTCTGGAACCGGTCCGTGTTGAGATTCCCGTATGCAGTTCTTCGTCGGCGGACAACCTGCGTGTGAACTTGTCGGCCACGGCGCTGGTGGCTGTCGGGACGGAGGAACACCAACTTTGCGCGGCCTCCATGCGACTGGCAAAACTCCGCGTGGAAACGATCAACCAATATGCCGCGGACGTCATCACGGGGCAAATATGGACGGTCATCAGTTCACTGACAATTCGTGACATCGTGGACGACCGCGAAACCCTGGTGGAGCACTGCCGGCAGTCTTCCGCTCAGGCGCTTCACGAGCTGGGCCTGCAGTTGTTGAGTTTCTCCGTGGCCGACTTGTCGGACGACAACGGGTACATAGAATCAATTGGGCAGCAGGCGGCGGCGAAAATGATCTACGAAGCGCAGCGTCCGATGGAGGAAGTGCAGCAGGAAAGTGAGTGGCAGGCCGAGGATCGTGAAACGCAACAGCAGTTCGACCGCCGTCGTGCTGAAATCCAATTGGAGGCCGAAGCGATTACGTCCGCCATGTTTGCCGAGGCTCAGGGTTATCGCAAGCAACTGGAAGAGAAAGCGGCCGGATTGAAGGTCATGTTCGAAACATGCGGCGGTGTTCAAGCCGCGCAGCCTTGGGTCCTTTGGGACAAGCTGGACGCGCTCGCTGACGACTCCGCCCAGACGCTGGCCGCGACGCTGCCCAGGGCCGCGACGCAGGCCGCCGATGCCACGGCCGTTACGGAATCTGCGGAGGACTTAAGCGGTCAGGCAAAGAATCGCCGAGTTCGCAAGAGCCGTGAACCCGCGCGCGTGCTGGCAGCCCCTTCGGCAACCGGAAATGGGGCTACGAATGGTACCGGCAATGCGAACGGCAATGGAAACGGGAACGGCAAGTAAACTGCGGGGCGACGTCGCATGACCGATCCGCTAGCCGAAAACCGGACGTCGAAGTATCGGTTGACGTTCTCACTGCTGGCACTTTTGCTATTTGTCACGATCATCTGCGTGTTCCTGGTCGTCCCCGGTGGCCGTATCCTGCTGGGCTATTCGTTCTTGTGGATCGTGGGCGTGACCCTTGTCATCGGCCTGCTCCTTCTGTTCCAATACCCCATTTTCCTGCTACTGGGTCTGTCGCGAATCACCAAGAGCAAGACGGGCACACCGCAAGATGTGCCGGCGGACGACGATGACTCACGGACCTGACCTGCGGCGACGGTCAGGCGACGAACCCCCGGGAAGGACCGACCAGAAAAGATCTCGCCTTTCTGGAAAACCCCCGTGGCGTTTATGGCATTTCGGTCGCCGCTCTCTTAGACTGTACTTTGGAGCCGTAATCGACCTCCTGGTGATCGGTTCCGTAGTTCCGTTCGGACCCAGCCACCTTGCAGCGAGCTCACATTATGCTTTCACATCGCCATCGTCGTGTGCTACGTCGTCGTCTTCGCCGATACGGTGTGGAATGCTTGGAAATGAGACAACTGTTAGCGACGCTCGTCGGCCACTATACGTTTGACGAAACTTCGGGAGGAGTTGCCGCGGACAGCATCAGCGGCAACAACGGTATCTGGCAGAACGGCACGAGTGCGAATCTGACCTGGTCGTCGTCGGGGCAGATTGGTGGAGCTGCCACTTTGGCGGATACGGGAGGCGCCGCCGCCGACAACTACTTTCAGCTTTCATCCCTGAATCAGCTCAACGGCGTCGCTGGCCTGTCGATTTCGATGTGGGTGGATCCGAATACTCAGAGTAGCTCCGGCTACAACGGCATCTTCATGACGCGAAACTTCAATGGCCAGACGAACAACAGCTGGGGTTTGGCGATCGAGAACAACGGCAATGAACGGCTGGACTCCCGAGTCGATGGCCCCGGCTTTGATTCGGCCGACGGCGTTCTTTCGCCGGCGGCTGGCTGGGTTCACATCGGCCTGGTTTGGGACGGTACGGCGAAAACGCACAAGCAGTATGTCAATGGCGTGCTGACGCGCACCGACGACGTTTCCGGCGACGCCAATCTGAGCAGCACCATAGCCGGCGCGTCGAACGGGCCGTGGTACATCGGTTACGACGACTGCTGTGGAGACAATCGCGACTTTGACGGATCGGTCGACGATCTAGCCGTATTCAGCGATGTCGTCACGGATGCCGAAATGATGGACATCTACAATGGAGGACTATTGAACCTGAACATTCAACAGGTATTGGGGGCGCCGCAGCTTGAATCCGTTCTGCGGCAATCGCCAATGAGCCGGACCACTAACGCCGCGAACGTCACGTTTCGTGTGGCGTTTTCAGAGGATGTGCAGAACTTTGATCCCGCGGACCTTGAGGCAACCGGTTCGGCCACGGCGGGCGTCTCCATCGATTCCGTTACTGCGGTTGGAGGAAACGACGCGCTGTACGATGTGGTTGTGAGCGGCATCGATACCTCCACCAGCGGCACGCTGGGCTTGAGCATCGTCGGCAGCCACAATATTGAAGACGTTTTCGGTAATCCGCTCATCACCACAACGCCGACTGGAAGCGCCGAGGAATTCAATATCCAGGGCAACGGCCTGCAGTCCATCATTGGTCACTGGGCGTTTGATGAATCGGCCGGCACGACCGCCAGCGACAGCATAAACGGCAACGACGGAGAAGACATTCCCGCGGGCAACGCTCCGACATGGGTGGCCGGACAGATCGGCAACGCCGCGAACCTGGACGGGACCACCAATTTCATTGTGAACGAGATCACGCAGCTGGATGGGACATCGTCCTTCACGATTGCGGGGTGGTTCAACGCACCAAATGCTCAGAGCACCGGCTACGAAGGTGTGTTCGTCACGCGTACCTTCGACGAAGCGGGACTGGATGCAGATCAGAACTACGGCTTCTCCTGGGAAGGGAACAGCACGGCCAGGCATATCGATGCCCGGTCGAGTGGAGCCGCTTTCGACAGTCCCGACGCGGCGGGTTCGACGTGGCGTCACGTTATACAGACCTTCGATTTCGCGGCGGACATCTCCAACGTCTACATCGACGGCACGTTCGCGGGTTCGATCGCCATACCCGCCGCGGCCACCGGAGTGGCCGATAGCGGCTCCTGGCTGTTTGGCGACGATTCCTGTTGTGGCGGTCGCGAGATCGATGCGTCCCTGGATGATTTCGCCATGTTCAACAACATTGTCGATCCCGCGGAAATCGCGGCCGTCCACGGACTCGGCCTGTTCTCGAACATCGCCGTTACGGATACGAAGATTCAAGACATCCTGGCAATGACCACCGCGGGGCAAACCGTTGCCAACGTCGGTCCCAACGCGCACACCTGGGAATACGTATCCGGGTTAACAGGACCCGTCGGCACGACAGGTGGCACCGTGGCTGCCGGCACGGCGTTTATCGTGCTCGACAGCAGTGGTAACGGTTTGCAGATTGTCGTTGATTTGACGCCACCGGTGCTGCAGTCCTTGACGCCCGCGGACGATTCCGTGGATGTCGCGTTCAATACCAACCTGGAACTGACGTTTGACACCAACGTCCAGAAAGGGACAGGGAACGTCACGATCCACCTGGCGAGTGACGACAGTGTCGTGGAAACGATTGACATCAATGGCAGCAACGTATCGATCAACGGCACGACGGTAACGATTGACCCGGCCAATGACCTGCTGCAGAGCACGGCGTACTACGTCCAGGTTCCGGGCAGCGCCATCGAAGACACCGCCGCCAACGCCTTTGCGGGAATCACGGGAACGTCGGCATGGAACTTCACGACCGCCGATCCGTTAGCTTCGCTGATTGGCCACTGGCCCTTCGACGAGGCGGCGGGCACGACGGCGTTCGATACCGTAAACGGCAATGATGCGCTTGACGTCGCAGGTGGCAGTTCACCGACCTGGAGCGCCGGCCTGATCGGCAACGCGGCAACCCTGGACGGCGGGACGAACTTCATCGTGAACGAAGTCACTCAGATCGACGGCGTCACCGCCTTCACCATCGCGGGCTGGTTCAACGTTCCTAATGCTCAAGATACTGGTTACGAGGGAATTTACGTGACCCGCACCCTCGACGAAGTAGGTGCGAATACCGATCGGAACTACGGCTTCTCGTCGGAAGGCAATAGCACCGCGCGACATGTCGATGCGCGAGCCAGTAACGCGGCGTTTGACAGTGTTGATGTTCCCGGTTCCGCCTGGCACCACGTCGTGCAGACGTTCGACTTCGGAGCGCACGTCTCTCGCGTCTACATAGACGGTGAGTTCGCGGGCACGGTCGCCATTCCTCCAGCGGCAACCGGAGTTTCCGATAGCGGATCGTGGTTGTTCGGCGACGATTCCTGTTGTGGCAATCGCGAGATTGCCGGTTCGCTGGACGATTTCGCCATGTTCGACAATACGATTAGCGTTGCCGAGATCGCAGCCATTCACGGCCTGGGGCGGTTTTCGCAAGTCGCCGTCGATAGCCCGAAGATCGTCGAGGCTTTGGGGCTGGACACACCAGCGCAGACCGTGACGGGCGTTGGTCCCGATGGCCATACATGGGAATACGTTTCCGGCCTTGCGGGCGGCGCTGGCGTTACCGGCGGATCGGTCGCTGGCAACGACGCATTCATCGTGCTGGACGCCAGCGGGAACGGTATTCGCATCGTGCCAGACACGACTCCACCGGTTGTCCAAACGCTGGTTCCGGCCGACGACAGCACGGCAGTTTCGATTAGCACGGATCTCGCTTTGACGTTCGATTCCAACGTCCAGGCTGGAACGGGCAGCGTGACTATCCGCCTGGCCAGCGATGATACCGTCGTGGACACGATCGACATCACGGGTGGCAACGTCACGTTTTCGGGACCGACGGTTAACATCAATCCCACGAATAACCTGGCCAAGGGAACCGAGTACTACGTGGAGATCCCGGGCTCGGCCATCACGGACGCTGCCGGCAACGCCTTCGCTGGAGTCGCGGGAACGACGGCCTGGAATTTTACCACGGCCGATCACCTGGCCTCGATCATCGGCCATTGGACGTTTGACGAGGCGTCCGGAGTCATCGCCGCGGACAGCATCAACGGCAACAACGGCATTGATGTAGCTGGTGGGAGCTCGCCAACCTGGGGAACGGGAATCATTGGTAACGCGGCATCGCTTGACGGCGGAACAAACTTCATTGTGAACGAAATCACCCAGCTCGACAGCGTCGCGGAATTCGCGATCGCCGGCTGGTTCAACGCCCCCAATGCTCAGAGCACCGGCTACGAGGGGGTATTCGTCACGCGGACGCTCGACGAGGCGGGACTTGACGCTGATCAGAACTACGGTTTTTCCTCGGAAGGAAACAACACGGCAAGGCATATCGATGCCCGCGCCAGTGGTCTTGCCTTCGACAGTCCGGATGTTCCGGGGTCGACATGGCATCACGTTGTGCAAACATTCGACTTTGCGGCCAGCATCTCGAACGTTTACATCAACGGCGAGTTTGCTGGTTCGATCACCATTCCCGCCGCGGCCACAGGGGTTGCCGACAGTGGTTCCTGGCTGTTCGGCGATGACTCGTGCTGCGGCGGCCGCGAAATCAATGCGACGCTCGACGACTTCGCCATGTTCAGTAGCGTGGTGGACCCGAATGAAGTTGCGGCCGTTCATGGCCTGGGACGGTTCTCGGGCGTCAATATAAACGATGCCAAGATTAAGGACATCCTCAAACTCGATACAGTGGGACAGTCGGTCACGGACGTCGGGCCTACCGGACATAAATGGGATTATGTTGCTGGACTCGTTGGCGATGTCGGCGCGACTGGTGGATCGGTGGCGACAGCAGATGCGTACATTGTGTTGGACGCCAGCGGTAACGGCATTCAGATCGATCTCGACATCGTCCCTCCGACCGTGGATTCAATTACCGCTCCCGCCATGACCTACGTCGAGAACGACACCATCTTGTTCACCGTAGCCTTCTCGGAAAACGTGACGCTCAGCGGTGCTGGTGATTCCAGCATCCTGCTGGACCTTGGTGGAACCATGGTCACCGCAACGCACGTTGGCTCGGTCAGCGGCACGAACTTGACGTATGCTTACACCGTCGTCAGCGGGCAGGAAGATGCAGACGGTGTCGAAGTGGTTGCGGATTCGCTGCAGTTGCTCAGCGGCGCGACACTTCAAGATGATGCCGGAAACGATGCCACGTTGACCCATGGCGGGGCGGCCCTGAGCAACGTGCTGGTGGATGCCGTACGGCCGACGGTCGTGTCCATCACGGGATCGGCCGTGCCGACGGTCCACATTGTGGGCGATACGCTTGCCGTTTCGGTGGAACTGTCGGAGAGCGTCACTTTAAGCGCCGCCGGGGACGCCCAACTGATCGCCGATATCGGTGGAACGAACGTGACGCTCACGCACGCTGGCAGTGTGGCGGGTGCGACGCTGACATTTTCATCGGTGCTGCCGACCGGTCTGAACGACAGCGACGGGGTCGACGTCACGGCCAACACCTTGCAGCTGCTGAATGGCGCCACGCTGCGTGATGCGGCCGGCAACGATGCGATCTTGGTTCCGTCGCTGGCAAATCTCGCCAATGATCAAGTGGATACCGCGGCTCCCATGATCAGCACACTGTCACCTTCGGACGACGCCGTCTCGGTCGCCGTAAACGCGCAGCTGATCATCACGTTTGACCAGACCATCCAGGCCGGATCGGGTGACATTCGCATCGGCGACGATTCGAATGCGGCGACGTTCGAGACATTCCCGATCGGTTCCGTGGGCATCAGCGGCAGCGTTCTGACGATCACGCCAACAACCAATTTCAACGGTGGCACGGATTATCATGTGGAAGTGGATGCCTCCGCCATCCTGGACAGCAGCGGCAACTCCTTCAGCGGAATCGCGGATGCGGCGACCTGGAACTTCACCACCGTCGAACCCAACCTGGCGCCGACCGTAGACGACCAGACCTTCAGCGTCAACGAGAACAGTGGTGTCGGGACATCCGTGGGGACAACCGCGGCGACCGATCCGAATGCCGGCGACCCGTTATCATTTACCGTCACCGGTGGAACAGGACAGTCGGTGTTCAACGTCCATCCCGCTTCCGGACAGATTACGGTGGCCGATCCCCTGGCATTGGACTTTGAAACGAACATGTCGTTTTCCTTGGATGTTCAGGTGACCGATTCAGGACTGCTGTCGGATACGGCCACGATCACCGTGAATGTAAATGATCTCAACGAGACGGGCGGTCCGCTGGATGTCTTCGTTGATATGAGCGGCAACTTGATTGTGCAGGCTAACGACGGCCAGTCCCACGCAATTATCCTGCATGCCGGCAACGCCGGTAGCGTCCTGGTCCGCATCGACGATACAACGCATGGTCCTTTTTACGTGCCCAGCGGCACGGCTGTCGTGACAACGGGAGACGGCCCTGACCGGATTACCATGGCGGGCAACTTGCCGGGCATTTGCGGCCAGATCGATGCCGGCCATGGCGACAATTACGTTGCCGGGGGAACATGCGGCGACTCGATTACCACCGGCAATGGTCGTGATGTGATCCTGGGCGGCAGCGGCGGCGATAACATCAATGCGGGCGGCGGCGATGACAAGGTCGACGGTGGCACGGGAGACGACACCATCCTGGGCGGCGCGGGGAGTGACGAATTGCTGGGCTTCCTGGGAGATGACTTTATTAGTGGCGGCGACGGCGACGACCGCATTGCCGGCGGAGACGGCAGCGATTTCCTTCACGGCGATGCCGGTAACGATATCGTCAGTGGCGGCAACGGCGATGACGTGCTGCTGGGTGATTTGGGCAGTGACACGTTGTTCGGACGACAAGGCCGCGATGTTCTGGTGGGAGGAAGCGGTCGCGACAACCTGCAGGGAAATGGCGATGACGATGTGTTGGCCGGAGGATCGACGACCAATGATGATTTGGCGATGCGCAACGTCGCGACGATCTGGTTCAATAACAGCAACGACTTTGTCACACGCATGGCACTCGTCCTGCCCGCGCTCAGCGCTGCGGGCGACGGGTCGCCCGACGGCCTGACGGGTCACACGGGAACCGACTTGTTTGTGGCGGACGGTCCGGACAATCTTCAGTTCCGCGGCGACGATGCCGTACGATTCGTCTAAAGCGAGTCGCAAGTGGTCCGGCAGCGCCAGGTTCCGTCGTCATACACGCTCGAAGCGCAAGCGAGTGGGTAACTTAAGACTGGATACACGTGCTCGCGCTGCGTGCTTGTATTTTGGCGGCTTGCTGCAAACGTAACGCTGTAGTACTAGTGCTACAGCGCGCGGTCGCGACAAAAGGGGACTGGCTCGGCGATCCAAACGGTGAACAGCTCGACAATGAGGTCGCGTCGCCGTGCCTGTCCCCTTTTTCGCAAACCCCTTTTTCGCAAACCCCTTTTTCGCAAACCACGAGTAATATTGTGCCGCGAAAGGGGGACAGGCACCGTCGATCCACCGCGTGTTCCGGGACGAACCGAACACACCGATGGAGCCAGTCCCCGTTTCGCTACCGTCAACCCTGCGCTGTAGTACTAGTGCTTGAAGTGGCGGCGTGCGGTGAAGATCATCGGTAGGCCGTGTTCGTCGCAGGCAGCGATGACTTCGTCGTCGTTCTTAGAGCCGCCCGGCTGGATGATCGCGACGATTCCCGCAGCGGCTGCTTTGTGAATCGAGTCGGCGAAGGGAAAGAAGGCATCCGAGGCCAGCACGCATCCCTTAATGCGCTCGCCCGCCTTCTGGATGGAAATATCGACCGAATCCACGCGGCTCATCTGCCCAGCGCCGGCGCCGCAGAGCATCAGGTCCTTGGAAACCACAATGGCGTTCGACTTTACATGCGCCACGATGGTCCAGGCGAAACGCAGTTCATCCAAAAGCCCGGCGTCCGGCTGCGCCTTGGTGACCACTTTCCATTCGTCCTCCGGATCCGCCTTGATGTCGGCGTCCTGCAGCAGCATGCCGCCGTCGATATAGCGAAAATGGCGAATCGAACGAGCTTCTTCCAGGCTGCCGACTTGCATCAGGCGAACGTTCTTTTTCCATTTCGGTTTCGTGGTCAGGATACCAACCGCGGCCGCTTCGAACGCGGGCGCCACGATCGCCTCGATAAACAGTCCGGGTTCCGACAGGACTTCGGCGGTTTCGGCCGTCACCGTCCGATTGAATCCGAGCACGGATCCGAACGCGCTGAGCGGGTCGCCGGCGAGCGCCTTTTTCGCGGCGTCGGAAACCGACTCGGCAGTCGCGGCGCCGCAGGGGTTATTGTGCTTGATCACGGAGACGGCGGGGGTTTTGAACGAACGCACAATCGACAGCGCGCTATCCAGGTCCAGCAGGTTGTTGTAAGAGAGCTCTTTGCCGTTCAGCTGCCGCGCGGCAACCAGACTCGCCCCCGACGCGCCGATTTCGCGATATACGGCGGCGTTCTGATGCGGGTTCTCGCCGTAACGCAGTTTTGCCTTGCGCTGCAACTGCAGGTTCAAGACTGGAGGAAATCCGTCGTCCGACGACTGCTCGATGAAAAAGGTGGAAATCACGCGGTCGTAATTCGCGGTGTGGGCGAACGCTTCGGCCGCCAGCCGACAACGCAGTTCTGCCGACAAATGGCCGTGCTCTGTGATCTCATCCAGGATCGCGGAATACTGTTCGGGATTGGTGGCCACGCCTACAAACGCGTGATTCTTGGCCGCCGCCCGAATCAGACTCGGACCACCGATATCAATCTGCTCTATCGCTTTCGCCATCGTCACGTCTTGCCGCGTGATGGTCGCTTCGAACGGATAGAGGTTCACGACGACCAGTTCAAATGGGACGATCTCATGTTCGTCGATGGCTTCCATGTCGTCTGGGCGATCGCGCCGGCAGAGGATCCCGCCAAATACCTTGGGATGCAGGGTTTTGAGACGGCCATCCATCATCTCCGGAAAACCGGTGTAGTCGGACACGTCCTCAACGTCAACGCCTTCATTCAGTAGATGCCGCGCAGTGCCTCCGGTACTGTAAATCTGCACGCCGGCGTCGATCAGTCCGCGACCGAAATCGGCCAGTCCAAGTTTGTCGCTGACGCTAATCAGAGCTCGTTTGACGGGGTGCGGGGCCATGGAACGTGGTTCTTTCTGAACGGGTGGGGGTAACTGCTGCAATTTGCCGCAGGCCATGAACGCAATGGGTCACAGTCTGCTGACAACGGTTCGATGAACAGACGTGGTAGTCTATCGTCTGCAGTTCGGATTGTCACCAACCCCCACACGATTGCCTGCGAAACCGACGTGCAGCGGGCACGCGCGGAAAGAACGTGCTGGTCCTCGCCTCAAGCACGCACCAAAACAAAACGGGACGAAGATTTCTCTTCGTCCCGCCTGTTCTCGAACTGGTTAAAAGGGCAGCTCAGACCTTCAGGATTTCAAAGCCTTCGCGGCGTTCGCGCGCGAAGAAGGCTTGAGCCTGCTCGTCGCCCACAATCTGCTCGGACTTGGGATTCCACTTGATGGCACGTCCCAGCCGCGCGGCGATGGCAGCCAAATGACAGGTGCTCATCGCCTGAACATGGCTGTACACATCCGAGATCGGCAAACCGCCTTCGCGGATACAACGGTAGAAGTTGTTCTTGTGACCTTCGGGCTGCTTGCCCTTGTACAATGCGGTCACGTCTTCTTCCGTGTACTTGCCTTCGTCCCAGTTTTCTTCGATGGGCTTGCCGACGATCTTGCCGCGGTTCACAAAGATGCGGCCTTTGGTTCCTTCGAACGTAATGCCGTTGTCACCGCGACTGGTGATCGTCATTTCAATTCCACTGCCGAACTTGCACTTGACGGCGTAGTCGTGGGACGTGTTGTAACAATCGTCCACCGTGGGATAACCGTTCTCGAACGGCACCGGGTGCTTGGCGTCCGCACCGTCGATCTCCACAGGTCCCATTCCTTCCTTGTCTTCGCCGATCGCCCAGGTGGCGATGTCGACGTGATGGGCGCCCCAGTCGGTGAACTTGCCGCCGGAGTATTCGTACCACCAGCGGAATTGATAGTGGCAGCGTTTTTCAATGTAGTCCACTTTCGGCGCCTGCCCCAGCCACATGTCCCAATCGAGTTCCTTGGGAGGGTCGACTTTCGGGAACGGACCCCCGACAGGACCGCCGTTGATGCCGACGGTGATATTCTGGATGTCTCCCAGCAATCCCTTCTGCACCATGTTGATGGCGCGAAGAAACTTGCCGCGGTCGCTGCGCTGCTGCGTGCCGACAAAGAAGACCAGGTCTTTGTGCTTCTTGCAGGCGTTGCGAATCAACTGGTTTTCTTCCAGCGTTAGTGTGAGCGGCTTCTGGCAAAAGACGTGCTTGCCGGCCTCCAATGCTTCGATGGCGATCTTGACGTGCCAATGGTCGGGAGTCACCACGCTGACGACATCGATGTCTTTGCGCTCGAGCACCTTGCGGTAGTCGCCGTAAGCATCGGCCTTGCCCTTGCCGATACCCGGGTTGTTCTTGGCTGCTTCCGCGCGTCGTGAGTCGACGTCGCAAACCGCGACGATATCGCCGAACTTGGCGTGGCCTCGAGCATCCCCGCTGCCCATACTGCCGACGCCAATGCAGCCAATTTGCGGTCTGTCGTTCGCGTCCTGATTGGCAAACGCTTTTTCGTTCCATGGGAAATAGGGCACCGCGGTGGCGGCTCCCGCTGCGATTGCCGATTTCTTCAAAAAGTCACGCCTGGTCGTCATGTGTAAATCCTTATGGGTGAATCGATTTTGTAGGCTCACGGTAACAGCTGTCTATGATAGTCGCGCCAGATCCGCAAGCAACCAGAGGAGATCCGGGGAACGCCCGTTTTTTCCGGCCTCCCGCAGGGTAGCCGACTCCATTTTTCAAGCGACGCTGTACAAGAATTGGCTTTGTTTTCTGGCGGGACCGCGTTCGCGTGTCGTGTAGGTATGGCGGTGGAACCTGGCGCTGCCGATCTAAGACGCGTCCTGTGGAGTGTCCGAGACCTTTCGCAGATAAACATAGTCCAGCCCGAACATGTAGGCCTTTTCCGCTTCTGGGTTCGTTCCCGTGATGACAACGGTCAGTTCATTTTTGCCGGCTTTCAAGGAGTGCACGCCTAACGAAAGAACGCCGGTCGATACGACCTCGGGAGAATGGAACAGGTCGAATGCCTGGTCTACTTTACTGCCGTTCACGGAAAAGGCGACGATACCGTAATCGCGGGCTTTGGTCAGGGCCACAAAGAGTTCGTATGACCCCGCTTCAGGGGCCGCCAGCGTCAAGACCAACGTGTCACCCGGCTTGGCGCCGGTCCACCAGAGTTGGCTGTTGCCGCTCCAGCGCCCCGCCTTGAAGTGATTCATCGCCTGCGGCCGCGCGTTCCCGCCACTCGTCGAAACCACGGCCAGCTGCTCTGCTTCCTGCGCACCGTGCACGCGGCCCGTCTTGGGATCCCACACGGGACCTTCACCGGGCAGCGGGACTTGCAGCGGGCTGGCCAGGTAGGCCACCAGGTCGCGCACTTCTTCAAACTGCAACTGGTCAATCTGCCCTTCGGGCATCATGGACGTTGGTGACAATCGGCGTACTTCGATATCGCGTTTGTCGACGACAAGCTTCTCGTTCGCCGTTTGTACAGCGATTGCCGTATCGTTTTCCTCCATCACCAGTCCCGTAATCAGACGTCCGTCCGCGGTGACCAACTGCGTCGCCTGGTAATCCCGCCCGATGAGCGCGTTGGGATCGATCAGATTCTGTAGCAGGTAATCCAGATTTGCTCGATTCGAACCGGTGATATCGGGCCCAATCTGCCCGCCCTGACCGAACAATCGATGGCACTTGCCGCAGGTCTTTTCGTAAATCACACGGCCGTGCGGCAGGTCTGCGGCGGCGAGTTCAGCGGGGCCGAGCCGCTGCTGCCACTCGTGAATCTTCTCCTGTTTGTCCTGCGGCGTGGACCGCAAGGTTCCCCAGACGCGATTCACCTTCGCCACCAGTTCCGGGTCCTGCAGGGACGCGATCTGCCGCACGACAAAAGCAGACAGGTCAGCGCGAGGCACCGACTTGTTTTCGACGGCGTCGAGCAGCGGGTGGGCGAACGCGGCTCGCGCCGACAGCGTTGTGACCGCGTCCGACTTTTCTTCGACATCAAGGGACGTGTAGACGTCCAGGATCGCGGCGGGAATCGATTCGTCCGCATAGCCCGCTAATCCGCGCAAGGCGGCTCCCCGCATGTCCTTATCCCGCAGCAATTCCAGCAGGACCGGGGTGAGCTGCGCGTCTTTGCCCGCGAGCAGCGCTTGCAGCGCGGATCGCCTGGATTCCAATCGGGCCGCCTTGTCCGTGGCAATCCTGCGCAGCGTCGGAAAGATGGATGCATCGCCAAACTTAACGGTGATCCACTGGGCGCGTTCGCGGATCCATGGATCGCTGCTGGCGGCCAGTTTCGTGTACACGCTCGGCCATTGTGCGGGCATTGCCAGGCGTCCCTGGCTGCGGAGGGCCGCGGTAAGCTCGTCCAGTATCAGCTTCTGCGTATCCTCGTTCGGTACGGCGCCGAGCGTCACGAGCAGATCATTACGCGTTTCCGGATCCGCAGCCGCGCGGCGGTAAATGTATCGGCTGACGATCGGAATCCGGGATTCGGCCGCCAAACCAAACGCGCGTTGAACATGGTGAGCGACCAGTGGTTCCGTCCCATACCAAATCAATAGCGGCAAGTTATGATCGCCTTCGTCCTGAGCATGCCGCAGCAAACCTGCGGCAATCTGCCAGCGATCTTCCAAGGGGAGTCGTTGCAATGCCGAGGCCAGATACAGGCGTACCAGCGGCGAGGGATCGGACTGGGCCAGCTGTTTCAGGGTGGAGAGATTCTGCGGTTTCCCATCTTCCACATCCAACTGGATTGCCCAGGCGCGCAAGTATTCGGAACGATGCCCTTCGGCGGCAAGCAGTTGGGCGATCCTCGCGTCCGACAGGAAATTGCAGGCGTGCAAGGCCCACGCCATGCGCAAACGCTGCGGCACCGGCTTCACATTGGAATGGAACTCCGGCCCGTCCGCGGCTTCAAAGGCGGCCCGGACGGCAGCGCGGCGACTGTTGTCGGTCTGGCAGCGCTCTTGCAGGATCCGCCGCGCGGTCCGGACATACCAATCGTTTTCATGGAATTGCAGTGCGATGAGTTCGGCATTGGTAAGTTGCTGTAAATCGACTTGCCGGACTTCCGGATTCCCAAAACGCACTCGATAAACGCGACCGTTGGTGCGATCCCAAAGTTCCTTGTCGCGACGATGGCAGGCGTTCTTGTCGTACCAATCGATCATGTAAACACTGCCGTCCGGGGCGTATTTTTGATTGATGCAGCGGAACCACAAATCATTGGCGAACAGGAAGTCGTCGCCGTGCGATGCCACGTACCCACTGCCGACTCGGCGAAGCACGTCGTTATTGATCCGATTTCCCAGCAGGTTGGTCATGAAGATGGAATTGCGATACTGCCGCGGCCAGTTGTCGCCCAGGTAGATCATCGCGCCGCAGTGGGCATGACCGCCCCCAGCCGCGTTGGTGTCGGCGTGATCGACGTTGTGGTTTCGCCCCCACCAGGCGTGATCGCGAATGTTTCCGGCGTAGTGTGCGTGGTCCGCGATTGTCTTGATGTCGTCGAACACGTAGGGATGGAAGTGCTGGCCGCCCTGTCGCTGGTAGCGGGCTCCCTGAATGACGTGATACAGATGGGGAATCACACATGCCGTAATGAATGCCTGGCCGTAGTCGTTGAAGTCAATGCCCCACGGATTGCTGGTCCCGTGCGCAAACACTTCAAACTCGTGACGCAGGGGATGATAACGCCACACACCCGCGTTCAACGGTGTCCGCTGGGCGTCCGGCGTCCCCGGCCGGCCCACTTTCGAATGGGTAAAGACCCCGTGACAGCCGTACAACCAGCCGTCCGGCCCCCAGGTGAAGGCGTTGAGTGTTTCGTGGGTGTCCTGGTAGCCGAAGCCATCCAGGAGGATTTCCGGTGGTCCGTCCGGTTCGTCATCGCTGTTTCGGTCGGGAATCCACATCAGGTACGGCGCCGCCCCGACCCACACGCCGCCGAAGCCGACTTCCAGACCGCTGACCAGGTTCAAGCCATCGATAAACACTTTGCGCGATTCGAACACGCCGTCCGCATCGTGGTCTTCGAGGATGATGATCTTGTCTTCTCCCTCGCCCTCGTTCGCTCGAATCGGATACGTATGCGCCTCGGCTACCCACAAGCGGCCGCGATGGTCGAACGCCATGGCAATCGGCTGATGGACCAGTGGTTCACCCGCTGCCAGCTGGACGTGAAATCCTTGTGGAACCGTGATCGCCGCCGCCGCTTCGCGCGGTTGCAATCCCGCATGCTGGGGCAAGCCGAGATTCGACGCCCGGGCAGCAAGATCCCGCGCACGCACTTCAAAACGCTCGCCCACCGAGCTCGGCACGCCGCGGCGCTCCTGCAGATGAACAAATGTCCCTTTCTTGTTGCCCACGATCACGTCGACCATGCCGTCCTTGTTCAGATCCGCATAGTCCACTTCCGTGCCGACCCCGGAATCGTCGTCAATCAAATGCGGAACGAATCGGACACCCGCGGCAGAACGTTCCAGGCGGAACCAATACAGGACCGCCGGATCGGACGGCTGCGCATCGCCCTGGGGACCATGAGCCCAATAGCGTTTGCCGGTGAGGATATCTTTCAACCCATCGCCATCGATGTCCACGAGCTCCACTGCATGCAATTGCGAAAAGGCGACTCCGTAGGCATTCTCGTTGGGTTTGGCGCCCATGATCCCATGCCGCTCAAACGAAATGCCCCCGTCGTCCGCTGCCAGCTGTTCGTACCACGCCAGGCCGAAACCGTGAGCGTTCAGTGAACAAACGACATCGTTGTCGTCATCGCCGTCTACATCGTAGGCAAACATCTGCGCAGGCCCATGACCGGCGCCAAACGCAAAGGGATGTTTTTTCCAAACAGGATCGCCGGCCAGCGACTCGGGTTGCTCCCACCAGCCATTCTTTTCCAGCAGGTCGAGCCGGCCGTCCTGGTTCACATCACCCACGCCCATCCCGTGAGTGAACCGGCCGCCCGCGCTGTTGTCGGAAATGCGCCGGAACGTCCACGGCAATTCGGGAGCTGCCGCGTCTATTTCGGCAAATCCGAAATAACCACCCGAACTACAGACGACGTCGCGCCGCCCGTCGCCATTGAGGTCGATATAGGCGGGCGATTCGTTCTCGACGGCGTCCAGGACCCGGTGCCGCGGCCAGAAACGCTCGACTCCTTGGGGGTTTTCGAACCACGACGCGTCCTTTCCGGGAAAGCCGTAAACCAAAATGTCGTCCCAACCGTCGTTGTTGAAATCGTCGGTGAAAGCAAAGAAGTTGTTGGAGTAGCCATGGGGGTCGATGGCATCTTGTGCGTAAAACGCGTGCGACTCGGTGAACGTCGGTCCGGCGTACCAAAACGGTCCCGACGCCACGTCAGGTTCCCCGTCCCGGTTGAAATCCCCGACCGTCGCACCTTCACTATAAAAGCGGGCATTCAATTGACGGGTGCGCCATTCGACGAGCTCTACTTGTTGTGCTGAAACGAAACCAGCAAAACCGCAGACAAACAGGAAGGGAAGGGATCTGGTTGCCATCGCTGGACCTACATGCGAGGAGGCCGTTTTCGAAACTAACCGGTATCCTAACGATTGGGCGAGTACAAGCAAGTTGTTTCTCGTTCGGTGGCGAACTTGTTCGCAATTTCTATAATACAGGACCAAGATTGGTGACCTGAGGAGTTTCCAACCATGACCATGAAGCTCGGATTCGTCAGCGCTATCCTGCCCGACGAATCGCTCGAAACAGTGCTTTCCACGGCAGCATCACTCGGCTACGACTGCGTGGAACTGATGTGCTGGCCCGCTGGAAAAGCGGAACGCCGCTATGCGGGCATCACGCACATTGACGTGGACAACTTCAGCGAAAGCAAAGCCGCCGAGATCAACGGGCTGGCCAGGGAACGCGGAATCAAGATCAGCGGCCTGGGCTATTACCCGAATCCATTGACGCCGGATCAGGCCGAAGCGGATCGGGTCGTCGAACATCTGAAAAAGGTGATCGTAGCGTCAAAGTTGCTGGGTATCGACCAAGTCAATACGTTCATCGGGCGCGACTGGACGCGTTCCGTCGACGACAACTGGCCGCGCTTCCTGCAGACCTGGGTGCCGCTGGTGGCGTTTGCCGAAGATCACGGCGGGCGCATCGGGATCGAGAATTGTCCGATGCTGTTCAGTGGCGACGAATGGCCGGGAGGCAAGAACCTGGCGGTGAGCCCCGTTATCTGGCGGCGGATGTTTCACGACATTCCCAGCGCGTCCTTCGGCCTCAACTACGATCCCTCGCATATGGTCTGGCAGCAGATGGATTACCTGGCGCCCCTCCGCGAATTTAAAGATCGCCTATTCCATGTGCATGCCAAGGATGTCCGCCTGGATCAATATCGCCTGGACCAGGTCGGCATCCTGGCTCATCCCCTGGAATACCATGCTCCCAAGTTGCCGGGAATGGGGGACGTGCGCTGGGGTCAGTTCTTCTCGGTATTGACGGATGTCGGCTATCGCGGTCCCGTGTGCGTGGAAGTCGAAGATCGGGCCTTTGAAGATTCGCTGGAATCCCGCATTGATTCGCTGCAACAAAGCGGCACCTATCTGCGGCAGTTTATTCCAAAGCGTGGATAGATTGCTCGCTTGCCACCAGGGAGGCCAGGACTTTGCGTGTACCTTGAAACGTGCGGCGACCGTGCATGACCAGGAAGTTGTCGACCAGCGCCACATCGCCGCGCTGCCACGGCAGGTCAAACGTTAGCGTTTCGGCGATTTCCGCCACGGCCATCACGGTCTCTCGGTCGAGCGGCGTGCCGTCGCCGAACGTCAGCGCCTTGCCGGGGTCATTGCGACTGTCCTTCCAACCGCGAAACGCGGCGATCAGTTGATTGAAGAAGGTCCGGCAGCCCGGTAAGACCTCGCGCACCGCCGGCAACACGGGCGTGGTCGCGCGCAGGCAACCGTCTGGCAGCCATTGCCAGGTGTAGCCCAGGTCTTCCAAACGACGCTCCGCCGCTTCACGCGTCTCCGCGCGCAACGTACTTTGCCAGCTCCGCCCCATCCCGGACGCGGGGTCGTTCTGGCCGGGCATGACGTTGGAATAGCGCAGGCCTCTGGTTTCACAGGCGCGCGCGAACTCCGGATATCGTTTTCGCAACTCGTTCCAGAGAATGTCCGAACGGCAGAGCGGCGTGGCGCCGCCCGTTGCGGCGGGTTGTTCGCAAAAAAAGAACAGCTTGCTCGGAAAGATCGGCGTCTGCGCCATTTCATGGTGCAGGAAAATGGTCACGTCGGCAGGCGCTTCGTTGGCGGAAAACACGCGCTCCGAATAGTTGATCCTTACCGCGTTCGACAGCGACTGGTCGTAGGGGAAATTCGGCAGATCGAAGGCCGCGACGAAACGTTCGAAGTCGGCGGCGAAGCGCAGTGGAAAGCCGCGAAACAGGATCGCACCTTGCCGCTCGACCCGCTGAATCAAGTCGTCTCTGGACTCCGAAATCCAGTGTTCAACGGCTGCCAGCGAAACCTCCGCATCCTGGCATTGCAGGACGAGCGGGAACGGTTCGTCGCCGTATTCGTGCTGGGTGGGCAGGGAATCGCTTATCACGCTGAGCGATGGGAGGTCCATGGACGGCTCCAGAGGCAAGGGGGCGTTGCAGGGCAATCGCATTATCCCGAACGCCAGAACGGCAATTCAAGTAGGCTGCCGTGACAAAGCAAGCCGGCCGCGCCGGCAGTCGATCACTACATATCAGGTCACCATCATGCGGGTTAGCGCAGGCCGCGGGGAATGTACGTGCAATCCGGCTCTTCCGCCAGCGGATCTCCGGTCACGGCGTACGCGCGAGCGCGGCTGCCGCCACAGATGGTGCGGTATTCGCACTGCCGGCATTTGCCGTGAAGTTGCTCGGCACTCCGCAATTTCTGAAACACGGGCGACTGCTGATAGACCTGGACGACGTGCTGGAACGGAAACACGCCGCAAACGATCGGCATGAAACCACTGGGATGAATCAATCCGGAATGACTCACAAACATCACTCCCTTGCCGTCATTCAATCCTGTCGCCAGGAACGGCCGCGTGCCTCTCGGTGTGCGAGTCGTTCGGGGCGCGGATTTCCTGCGCTCGGCTGCGAATCGGCGATAGTGCGGCGCCTCGGTCGTCTTGATCAGGTACGGCTGGCGTTGCGTTTGCTGCCACAGTTCCTCGAAAACCGCTTCGCACTGCCGGCCGTCCAAACAGTGATCTCGAGCGGCACGGCCGACTGGGACCAGAAAGAACACCGACCAGAGAGCAATGTCGTAGCGGCTCAGCAACTCGGCCAAAGCGGAGATCTGCTGGTAGTTGCTCCGCGTGACCACCGTATTTACTTGTGTGGCAACACCGGCGTCCCGTGCCATCGTGAGCATCTCGAGTGTCTTTTGAAAGCTGCCGTCAACGCCTCGCAAGCCATCGTGCGTCTCCCTGCTCGCGCCGTCCAGACTCACCGCCATTCGCGAGATTCCCGCGTCGCGCAGTTGCGTAATCCGATCGGCCGTTGCCAACGACGTGGCGGCGGGTGTGATGGAGACGTCGAGTCCGCTGCGCTTGGCGTGTTGGATCAATTCGAATACGTCGGCGCGCTTCAGAGGATCGCCTCCCGTCAGGATCAACATGGGCGGCTGGGGGAACTGCGTCAGCTGGTCGATCAGACGTAGCGATTCCGCCGAGGACAGCTCGTTGGCACTCGGCCGTGTCTGAGCACAGGCACGGCAGTGAGTACAGGCCAAATCACAGGCCTGCGTCATTTCGAAAAAGACCAGGAACGGGCTGTGCGCCAGCCGCTCGCGATTGATTGACAGACCCATCTGCCCCGCTTTGTCTGCGAGTCGTACCATGCCGACCTCCCACTTGTACCGTTGCTGCGGATTGTTCCCCAACGACTTGGCGCAAATCACGCGCTAGGCCGAAATAGGGTTGACAGAACCATTATCCACAAATCATTATGGATGTAAAGGTCCTTTTATCCTGTTTTAAGCGGGTGCGGCACGGTGGGGGAGTTAGCTGCCGATCTTAGTTGTCTTATCTACGGAGCTACATCATGACTTTTTCAGCAACGTCCAAATCCGTTAAATTCGACCCGTTTGCGGAAGAACACGATCACCTGCGTGATATTCTGGAACAAATCCAGTTGCAGCTGGACGACCGGAGCATCCCGCGTCACGATATCCTGGTGGCCTTCTCCGAACTGCATCGCGAGGCGTTGGAGCATTTCGTGCACGAAGAGCAATTCGACGGCTTTTTCGACAACATTATTGATCAGGCTCCGCGCCTGCACACATCCGCCAAACGCCTGATTGCCGAACATATGCGTTTCCTGGGCGACCTGCAAACGATGCAAGACATTGTCGCTCGTTCGCCGGCCAACCGTTGGCGCGAGTGGGTGGCGACGCAGTACGCGACCTTCGTCCAGCGTTTCTGCCAGCACGAGCAGGCCGAAACCGAACTGATGCACGAAGCTTTTTACCAGGATATCGGCGCTGAGGATTAGCTCATGGAAGTTCGCGGTCGGTTGTGGGACGTGGTTGTGATTGGCGGCGGCATTTCTGGTTTGTCGGCCATTCATCGGCTGCGCGAACTGGCGCCGCCATTGCAGGCGCGGCTGCTGGAATCGAGTTCGCGACTGGGCGGCGTCCTGGAAACGGTTCAGCGAGACGGCTTTCTCATCGAAGGGGCCGCCGATAATTTCATCACGAACGTCCCCTGGGCCACGGAACTCTGCCAGCGAATCGGCTATGGCGACGAACTGCTGCGCACCAACGATGCGGATCGTTCGGCCTTCGTGGTTCGCCGGGGGAGGCTCGAGAAGAGCAAGCCGGGCTACGTCATCATGGCCGCCAGTCAGCTCGGAACAATCCTGCGTACGCCGATCTTGAGCCCCTTGGGAAAGCTGCGGATGGCGTTGGAAGCCGCGGTGCCTCGCCGAAGGCGGGACGACGACGAGAGCCTTGCGTCGTTCGTAAAGCGGCGATTTGGGAAGGAAGTTTACGCCCGTCTGGTGCAGCCACTGGTAGGGAGCATTTATACGGGCGACCCTGAGCGCTTAAGTGTCCGGTCGACGATGCCGCGTTTCGCGGAAATGGAGCGGCAGCACGGCAGCCTGATTCGAGCGATGCTGCGTCAAAAACGCCGCACTCAACCAACCGACGCCGGTTCGGGCGGCGCTCGCTACAGCATGTTTGTCGCCCCGCGTCTCGGCATGTCAGATTTCATCGAAGCGATACGCGACCGGCTTCCGGACGACACCATCGCACTCGGTACGACGGTCACCCGCATCCAGCGTCAAGACGACACGTACTGGTCTCTGCAAACGAACGACGGCACGCTTACGGCGCGGGCGATTGTCGTTGCCACGCCGACGAGGGTTGCGGCGAGTTTGTTTGACGATCTGGACACTGGCTTGTCGGCGGAGCTGCGTGCGATCGAATACGCCGGCTGTGTCATCGTATCTTTGGGATATCGCCGCGATCAACTGGAGCACGCGCTGGACGGCTTCGGCGTGGTGGTTCCCGCGATCGAGAAGCGGAAGATCCTGTCCTGCAGTTTTTCGAGCGTCAAATACGCTGGACGGGCTCCCGACGGTCATGTGCTGCTGCGCGTCTTCCTGGGCGGCGATTACCAGCCCGAGCTACTGGCGCTGGACGACCAGCAAATCACCGCGCTGGCGACGCAAGAGGTCCGCGACCTGTTGCAGATCCATGGCGATCCGATAGTCACTCATGTCGCGCGGCGACCGGCGTCGATGCCGCAGTACTATCTGGGTCACGGCGATCGCGTGGACCGGATTGAGCGGCGGTTGGCGGCTCTAAAATCGATCTTCCTGGCGGGAAGTGCCTATCACGGAGTCGGCATTCCGAACTGCATTCACAGTGGCGAGCAGGCCGCTGCGAACGCCGTCCAATGCCTTAGTGTCGAGGCCGTCGCTTGAAGGGCCGGTGGCGATCCCGTCACACCGGAAGTTCAAAGCCGTGGCGGCGGGGACGTTCCAGCAGGCGGTTGGCCTGGTCGTCGTTCTCGAAACGCTCGATCAACGGGTCCCAGGTGAGTGGTCGTTTGCATTCGCGGGCGATGTTGGCCAGATGGCAGACCGTCGCGGTCCGATGTCCCACTTCCACCGGCGCAACGGGTACCGCGCGCGAGCGCAAGCAGTCCAGCCAGTTTTCCAGATGCGGCCGCGCCACATGTCCTTCGCCCCGCCATTTTTCGGCGAGTGCCGGGTCGGGCCTGTTCGCCATCAACTCGGGCGGATCCACCTCGAAAGCATTGCGGCGCATGCTCATCGTGCCCCGTTCTCCGTGGAATCGAATGCGGTCGATCTCGTTCGTGAAATGAATCGCTACGCCATCGTCGTAGCGCATTTCCACCGGCCAGAATCGAGTTTCCTCGGCGGACGTCGGCGCCGGAGTTTTCGGCTTCCACGGTTTCCACATTGCATCCGCATCCGTCGGGCGAAACGCGCGTACGTAAACCGGTCCGGAATCGTCGCGGGCTAAGGCATATTGCACCATGTCGATACTATGGGCCCCCCAGTTTGCCATCAAATGTCCCGAGTAGTCTCGAAACAGCCTCGCCACGTCAATTCGCCAACCTTAAACGCATCCTTGATCCACAGGTGCCGGTTGTGGGCTCGCATGGCGGTCGGCCCGAGAAACAGATCCCAGTTCAAGCCGTTGGGAACGGGTTCCGCGGGGTATGCGGGGTTGGCGATCGGCCCGGGATAGTTTGGAAGTTCGACCTTGACGATCTTGCCGAGACCGCCCTGACGGATGAATTCGCAGCCCATCTGGTTCAGTTCCATCGATCGCTGCTGGCTTCCCACCTGCAGCACTCGACCGGTCCTCGTCACCAGATCCGCCTGCTGACGGCCTTCCTGGATCGAAACCGTTAGCGGATATTCCACGTACACGTCCAGGTTTGCCGACATTACCAGCATCGCGGCCAGTGTGTGATGGTGGTCCGGCGTCGCAATGATCACTGCGTCCAGCCGTTCTTTGTCGATCATCTTCCGATAATCCTGATACTGGTTACAGCGAAGCGCGTCGGTCGTGCGGAATCGCTCCAGCACCTGCACGAACGGGCCTCGAGGCAGCAGAGTATCCGCCATCCGGGATGTGGCGCAATCGCAAATCGCCACCACGCGAGCGGAGGCCGGCAGGTTACCAATTAGATACTTGCCGCGAACACCGCACCCGATCACGCCAATCCGAATCTGATCGTTGGCATCAGGAGCGCGCTGGGCCCCGAGCACCGTGGACGACAGGGTTGCTGTCGCCAGCGCGCCCTGCAGAAAATGCCGTCGAGTGGACTTCATGGCTGCTTTCCTGTTATGGAGATCGCGGTGGCGGCCGCAATGCCAGGTTCTCGGCCGCATAGCGAATGCTCTCGCGCACGTTCCGGCTTTCGCGGGCCAACTGTTCGTCGTCGGAAAGCCCGCTGACCCGCGGCAGCGACGCGGCCCCATGGCGTTCGACGAAGCTCACGGCCCGCGCCACATCACGCGCCGGCAAGTCGTCGAAGAGACGGAAATAGGCGTCTGTCAAGCAAGGAACGTGCAGCGGGTCGCGTGTGATGAGTTCCAAGGAGAAATGAATGCCGGGCCGCGCAGCTTGCAACACCTGAACAATGGCCGGCAAGTCGAGAGAGCCTTGCCCGACCGGAATATCGGCCAGCAGGAATCCTGTGGGGACGCGCTGAACGGCCTGATCTTTCAAGTGGACGCTGTGTGCCCACGGGGCAAATGCCTTGACAGTTTCCAGCGCGTCTTCCAGCAGCGCGACACTGTTGCCCGTATCCACACAGGCCCCAACGTACTCGTGATCAATTCGTTCGAACAACCGCAATCGCTCGTCGTTACGCTGGTCCTTGTGATTCTCGATTGCCAGTTTCACGCGGTGGCGTTCCAGGACCGGAATCGCGCGGCGTACACTCTGTTCTCCGGCACGTTCGAAGGTTCGGAAATCCTCCAGCGACTTGAATCGTTCGTAGCGGCGGCCGGGAATAATGGTCGTGCGCGCGACTTCGGCACCGGCTCGGCGACTGATCCGAACAGCATGCTCAAACCGATCCAGGTCCGAGTCGTCTTTCGGCAGGCTGATGATCGCTTCGACGAATCGATCCGATTGCCTGGCACGCTCGCGGATAGCCTCGGCCGCCGCTTCGGACAAGGCACTCAGGTCAACCTGCATGCCACCCGCGCCGGATCGAATGCATTCGTCCAGGAAGTGCGACGGCTGATAAAGGTCGAAGGGGGGACGGGCAGTTTTGAGCCTCGCGGCCTTGATCCGCCGGCAATAGATTACCAGTCCCATGCTGGTGATCTGCTGGTTCGTCGGCGTCGGTTCCGCGCCCCATGCGGCAACACCGCCCAACGCGCCCAGGGCACTGCCAACCCGCTCCAGAAAACTCCGCCGCGACCATTCGTGACTCATGCTGTATTCCGGACTCCCGCAACACCATCCGTTTACTCGACCAGTTTACTCGACTGGCGGATCTCTGCGGCGTGGTCAGCAGGAAACGGCGTGTGTGGTGGCAGGACAGGGGCGATTCAACGCGCCGCAGGGCCTGCGTTTCGCACACGAGAATCCGCACAGCATCGTCGCCTCGCGGCTATCCGACCGAGGCGGGGAGAATCACGTCGGCCAGCAAGTGTTTTCGCAACTGCCGAACCACCGACAGGAATTTCTCCATATTCACCGGCTTCACGATGAACGCGTCGACATTCAGTTCCTCGCAATCCAGCTTCGTTTCTTCGGAGTCCGATGCCGTAAGCACGACAACGGGAATGTTCTTCAGGTCGAAATCGTCCTTTACATCGCGGAGAACCTCGATACCGCTTCTCTTGGGCAGCAGCAGGTCCAGCAGGATCAGATCGGGACGCGGCGCCCGCACAAAGTGCGCTTCCTTGTGAAGGAACTGTATTGCCTCTTCACCGTCGCGAACCAGGGTGAGGCGATGTTGGATGTCGCCTCGCTTCAATGCGCCGATGGTGAGCGACGCATCGGTCAGACTGTCTTCTACCAGAAGAATTTCCATCGGTCGCCCAATGGTACGTGAGTGAGATTCAATCACAGTAGCCCTGTCCTCTCTCGTCTCCGACTTGGTTCCTGGAAATGCATGATTTAAGAATACGCTACATTCCCCGAACACTCAACGGTCGAATGATCGTCAAAATCGTTCTCTTCGATCCATCCCGGACGATTTAGTCACCCACGCCGATATCGTCTTCGTAAGCCTGCATGATGAGGTCGTTTTCGCGGGCTTCGTGTGCCTGCAATTGGTCGTAAAACGCCAGGAACTGATTGCACAGCACGGTGATCTGGTGTGGCATCGCGCCGCGAAACTGATAGTCTTCGGCGACGTCGACTAATTCAGAAATCATCAAGTACAAACTCTGATGTTCCTGGCGCAGGCTGGCTGCATGGCGGCAGAGGCGCGGTTCCACGAAGACAGGTTCATCAAAGTAACCGTAGGCTTCCTCGAGAGCAAAATGCAAGGCAATCTGGTCGCGCAGTTCGCTCAACATGACAGCCAGATCCCCGAGCGGCGTGCTGAGGCAGGCCGCAGGTAAACAATGACACTGCAATTCCTCGAGCAAGCTCCAGAGCTCTTGATTGACTTCCTTGATTTCTTGCAAGAAGGCCGCATTGACCGTTACCACGGACGATGCGGTTGCTTTGGCATTCGATGATGCGTGAACAGTTGCCATGGCGTGCTCCTTAAGCAATAAACTCGAACGGCCTCAACTGATCCCGGTGTGATCCCCGGAAAAATTCCTGCCACGCGGGGTGGCAATGAGTTCGGCGTCGATCGCGAACAAAGTCACTACGATATGAAGGATGCTGACTGGCGAAAGCAGCTTAATGGCACCCATGTATCGTAACCTTTGCGGCGCGCGTCGGTCAACAAAGGACTCCAGCATTCTTCTTTCAAGGCGGCCCGCCGATTCGCGAAGTATTGGGCGAACTATAGATCTGGCAACGACTTGCTAGCTGTCGGCCCGAGTTCACGGCAGGCCCAGCGCAGATCCGGAAACGCCAATGCTCCATAAAGTACTAGACCCAGAATGACAAGGATCGTCACGCGCGGCGTCGCGGCCAGATTCGTGGCCAGCAGCACCTGGCGGGCAGACCACACGACGGCGCCCATGATCGCGGCGCGCGAAAAAGGCCGTCCCATCTGCCCCAACAAACGCAGCGGCTTCACGCCCGTCGTCGTCGCACAAAAGCTCAGATAGGGAACGAAGAGGACCACCACGAGCATCAACGTGTAGCTGGCGGCCATGGCCAGGACGATGGTCCGAGGCGACTCGCTGAACAGCACTGCCGCAAAGTACCCTTGGATCATCAATAAACAACTCAACGCCGCGCCGAATAGCAGGCGATCGGCGCGGCCCGCGGCCGCAAACATGCTGCCCATGACGTTGTAGTGTCCATGAATCAAAGCGGCGGGGGCGAAAGCCATCAACATCCATCCTGCGTCAAACCAGGATTCGCCGCCCAACAACAACATGACATCGGGCGCCGTCGCGAACAGTCCGGCAGCACAGGGCATCAGCAGGATCGATACCAAACGGAAGTAGCCGACGGCCAGTGTTTCAACGGCCGTGCGATCTGCTGCCTGGGTGTGCGAATGGGCCTGCGAAAGGATCGGCAGCATGACCGAGGAAAGCGGAGCGCTGACGAAATAGACCGGCTTCATCATGAGGTTGTACGCCTGCGTATACATACCGATGAACGCCTGACCGGTTCGCGTCGAACCGATGGCCACGGCGAGAATCACCTTGTCGGCATTCTGCGCGACGTAGAACAGCAGCCCGCTCAGCGAGTAGTAGCCGCCGAAACGGAGCAACCCTCTCACCGATTGTCCTTGCCAGGGCCAATTCGGAATCCACCAACCCGCCGCGAACAAGAACACAGACAGGAAAAAGAGTTCGGCATACATCTGCATGACCAGCGCCCAGACACCAAAGTTGGCCTGGGCAGCCGCCACCGCGGTCAGGCAGCCGGCGACCATGGCCGCCAACCGAGATACGGCCACGCGACCGATCCGCAGTTCGCGTTCCAATCGGGTCTGATACTGGGACACCACTGCCGCCAGGATCGACGTCCCGGCCAGCCACCAGCCGATCTCCGCCAACTCCGCCACCTTGTAGATCGCCGCCAGCGGAACAGCGCCAGCCGCGGTCATCGCCGCGGCAACGCAGCCGGCGCTCAAGTTCCACCAGAACAACGACGAGAGCTGTTCGCTGCTGAGCCGACTCTGCTGGACGGCGGCGGCATGGATGCCGGAATTGGCCAGCATCCGTGGCAACATGACCAGCGGCACGGCCATGCCGAGCAAACCGAAATCCGCTGGCTGCAACAAGCGGTACAAGATCGCCAGCGACAGGACGGCGATGATCTGAGTTGCCAATTGCGCCGCGAAAACAACGCGCGTAGCGGCCCGGGACACCTCGAAAATGCTTTTGGTCATGCATCCACCCCTTCGCACAGGCGGCTCGATGTTTCACTGTGCCGATGCGAACGCGATTCAATAGCGGTGGATCTTACGTAACAGCAGCAGGGCCACGATCAGCAGGATACCGTTGCCCAGCCAGACGGAATACGGCGGCAACTCGCCCGACTTGGCGCGGTCCACTCCGAACATCAGCAGGGGGTAATAGATACCGAGTATCGGCAGAAAGCTTTTCCCAAACGTACTCCACACATCGGCGTTGCGGAAATGGATCGCCAACGGCGCGCCGACCAGCACGAAAAAGAAACAACTGAACCCATTTGCCCATCGCCGCCAGCGTTCTGTATAAAGCCGGTAGAGTCGCTCGCGCGCGTGCCTCAACTGCGTCTGCAAACCAGACCATTCATCCCCGAGCAGTCCCGTAAAATCCCCCGAGATCATTTGGTAGGCCGCGGTCGTCGCCAGCTTCTGCTCGACCTGCTCGATGTCCTTGCGCTGCGCCCGGATCTCTCCGGGAATCTCGCCCCAGGCAAAATCGGAAGGACCCTTGCCGGCGGGGCCGCGGCGAGACGCGTCGGAGAGCGGGATCTCGTAAGGTATCGTATCGGGAAACTCCATCAAGGCGTCGTCGCCCACTTCGATCGCTCCGCGAGTGAGATAAACAATCAGCGTGTCATGCTCCAGGTCGGACGAAAACTCGGCTTCGTCCGCCGTGATGATCACCGGTGGACGGTCTCCTTTCGCGTGCATCGTCATGGTCACGCGATGCAAGGTCTTCCCTTCAACACGTTTGACATTGATGGCAAAGTTCTTGTTGCTGAACGAGCGATTCGTGCGCAACATCCCGTACACAATCTCTTCCACCGATTGCAGGACCACGCGGTGGATGCCCGATCGACCCCACGACACGGCCACGTCGTTCAGCCACACCGCGATACAGCTCACTACCATAGCCAGCACCAGCGCCGGCTTAATCACCGTCATCGGAGACACGCCCAGCGACTTGACGGCGACGATCTCGTTGGACGCCGCCATGCGGCCAAACACCATGCAAGTGGCAAACAGCATGGTTCCCGGAACGGCAAAGCGCAGGGCATCGGGCAGCACAAACGGCAGCAACTTGAGTATCGGGCCGGGGCCCAGGTTTTGACGAACCGCCTCCTGCGCCAACCCTGCCAGTAACATGATCACCGTCATGCCCGTCAGCGCAATGATGAAAACCTTCAGCAGCTCCATCAAGACATATTGCGTGATCCGGGACATGCGACAGCCGAGACTCCCTCTAAGATACGCGAAACTTAGCAGTTTACGCTGATTTGCGAAACGACAGATGAACTGCTAGCTGGGATTATTCACGTCCGGCGAACGAACGTGAGGAAGCAAGGGGCGGGCGAGCGTGAAGCCGAAGCGTGGCAGGGCGATTGATGGAGATTTCGAAAGCCCGACAGCGGCAGCCTCCCGGAATGCGTTAACGACGTGTCTAAGGCCGGAAGGAATGTCCACGCGGTTTCTCGCGGCCCGCGCTCATCGTCCTACCTATTCAAACGGTTTGACTTGGAGAATTGGATTTCGCTCAAAACCGCACCCACCAGAACGCTCTACCCCTACGTTCTATTTGGTGCCGACATCGAGGGGGCCCATGGCGAACATGACGTAGAGCGTGATGGCGAGCATGACAAGTCCGAATGTCCAGACGAACAAGTTCTTCCAGAATCGGCGGCGGGCTTTCTCTTCTGGCGTCAGCGTGCGCAGTTCGATTTCCTCGTCGCCGTCCCGAATCGTCTTCACGGGATCCCGCAAGGCCACCTGGCCACCGTCTTCGGTTGGCAACAGGATCGTTTTGGCAACAGGCGAATCGGTCAAGGGACGCGTGAAGGGTGTTTGCGGAGTTGATTGCGGTTGCGATTCGTAAGGTACGGACACTTCCTGACCAGGAGTCAAACCGGCGGCCCCGCTGGTGGCCGCGGGCAATAGCGATTCCACTTCCCACGATTCTGTCTCCGCGACGGAAACCCCGTCCGCATTCACATCGCTGTGGGAAATTCCCGGCGGCAACAGGCTGTCCACCGGTGACGGTCGCGATGCGCCTTGCGGGGCGGTTGGCACTGGCGACGACTGCGCTGGCGACGACTCGGGTCGTTGCCAGTTGGATTCTGCGGGCGTCTGTTGCTGGGGCGTCGGTTGCTGGGGTGTCGGTTGCTGGGGTGTCGGTTGCTGGGGTGAGGGTTCCTGCCAGCGGGCTCTGGCGGGCGCGCTTGCCGGATCGGTGTTCGGTGAAGTACTTTTGCCGCCCGTGTTGGGATCAGGCGTTGCCGGCGACGGCGGCTGCAACGGAGTTTCGACACCAGGCGGCAGTAAGGAGTCGATCTTGCGTTCCTGTGGTTTGGCGGGCGCTGTGGGCTCAACAGCGGGTTTTGATTTCGCTCCGGGAGGCACATAACCAGGCGGGTACTTGGAAGCATCGAATTGGCTGGTGGCCTGCTCGTGCGATGGTTTCTTCGTTGGCGCCGCAGGTTTCGACTCAGATGGTCCCATGCCCGGTGGATAGAGAGACTGCATCGGGCGTTCCACCGAATCGGAAGGGACCGCGGTCGGAGCCGGCGCGGGCATTTCCTCCGGGGCACGCGCGGCCGGCGATTCCGTTGCCTGTGTCGTGTGCGGTTGTGGTTCGTCGGGCATCTGCTGCATCGGTGTATGGCTGCCGGGAATCATTACCAGGCCCGCGCAATGCGGACACGAAACCTGTTGCCCCGCCATCTCGGGCGTGACTTGGAACGGCCCGTTGCAAAGCGGACAAGCCAGTTGGGAGATGTTCCCGGACGCTGCCGGGTAAGACGGTGTGGCATCAGATGATGCGGGCTGTTCAGGTTGCCAGGAATGATGGCCGGACGGGGTGCTGGGCGTTTCCATGTCCGGCAGCGTCATCACGCCCTGGCACATGGGACAGGCAATCTGCTGTCCTCCCATGGAGCTGTCCACTTCAAAGATGCCCGTGCAATGAGGGCAATTAAACTGCGCCGCCGACATTCCATTCGATTCCAAAAAAGACTCGAGAAGTCACCACCTTCAATAGTAGTCGCCAGGACGAGCCCTTGAAAGACACTTGAGCCGTATCTTGTTGTCGGCCCATCGCCAGTGTTTCAAGGTCTCGCCGCCAGGACGTCAAACGACAGGCTGCAAAGTTCGCTCGGCATGGACGCCATCCAACCCTTTCTACGGCGATTCTGTTTCGCCTTGAATGGTAATCACCAGGTTCCTCCCGCCGCCGCGGTTGCGATGCTCGCACAGATAGACGCCTTGCCACGTTCCCAACGCCAGTCGGCCGTCGCGGATCGGAATGGTGACGCTGCTGCCCATCAGCGAGGACTTCATGTGTGCGGGCATGTCGTCGGAACCTTCCAGCGTGTGCACGTAGTCGAATCGCTCCGGCACGATGTGGTTGATCAGCGATTCCATATCGACGCGCACATCGGGATCCGCGTTCTCGTTCAGTGTCAAGGAAGCCGATGTGTGTTGAATGAAAATCTGCATTATTCCCACGCGAATTTGACGCAATTGGGGGCAGGCGTCCCGGATCCGCGTGGTGATCAAATGATAGCCGCGGGGCAGCGGTGGCAATGTGACAAGCTCTTGAAACCAGGCCATATCTGTGTTCTTCACTTAGGCGGCGCGAAATACCCTTGGCGGGCGCTTAAGGGGATCGCATTTCCCTTAACCGGATGCTTGCGCAAGCACTACCTGACAGCTTGGCAAAATCGTGACAAAGTGTCCAGTTTGATGTGCTTGCCGAGCCGTCGAAACTTTCCCCATCGAGGCTCTTTTCCGGACCGATTCAGACCTGCGGATCTGTTCGGAACTTTTTGCCAAAAGCCTGCGAATTACTCGCTGAAAACTTGACACCGCGTGCCGGGGATAAATAATAGTTCGCTTACGGTTAACAAGACCTTCAGCACCTGCCCGCGACCGAGACGAACTCTCCCGCCTGTCGCAAACTGGCTGAAGCGTCACACATAATAAGAAGTAAAACCAACTGCCGAACTTCACGCGGCGTGCGATTTGATTGAACAGATGTCCTGGCTCAGCGCGCGAACCGACGTTTCGATGAATCGGAGAATTACACTCGGAGGCACTGCAAGTCCCATGCAAGATGTGAACAATGTTTTTGAGGCCATTCTGAAGTACGGTCACGACGAAGACTTCATGCCGGATGCGGCGCGTGAAGATTTCCTTTCGACCGACGCGCCCGCCGGATCGGACGAGAAGATCGAGATCCTTCGACGCCGCGTTGAGATGGGGCACCCGTTGTGGCACGATAACGACCGCGTTGATTACTCGGGTCTCACCGGCGCCGTTCGCCCTCGCGAATAAGACGACCGCATGCTTTTACGCGGCACACGGGTCCGTAACGCAGGGCGCCTTAACGGCGCCCTTTTTCATGCGCGCAGAGAAAACCAAACGCGTTCTAAACGAGTTCGCGGATCGGTTCGACGCCGGGATCAACCGGGTACTGCGGGCGACCGCGCAGATCGAATTCGCGGATGGCGCGGAGGTTCAATCCCAGGCAATGGTAGAGTGTGGCGAAGACCTCCTGGAACGTGACTGGACGATCGGTCGCATATTCTCCCAACCGATTTGTGGCGCCGATCACCTGTCCGGTCCGTAAACCGCCACCGGCCAGCAGGGCGCACGAGACGCGCGGCCAGTGGTCGCGACCGGCCTTGGCATTGATCTTGGGGGTACGTCCGAATTCGCCCCACACCACGACCACTACATCGCGGTCCAGGCCGCGTTCGTGCAGATCTTGCACCAGCGCGGAAACCGAACGATCCAGCAGCGGGAAGTCCTCGCGGCCCCGTTTGAAGTTGTTGCTGTGCCAGTCCCAGCGGCTGAAGTTCAACGAAACGACGCGTGCTCCCGCTTCGACCAGCCGCCTCGCGATGAGCAGGTTTTCGGTCATTTTCGGCGCGCCGTCGGCGCGGAACTGCGGGTCGCCCGCCCCGTAGCGTTCACGAACCGCCGGATCTTCATTTGAAATATCGAGCGCGTCGGCCAGTTTCGATGACGACAGGATACCGAGCGCTTGTTGGGTGAAGGCATCGGTTCCGGTCATCGCGCCGCTGGCATCCATTTCGCGTCGCAGGGCATCGAGCGAACTGAGCAGCTGATTGCGGTCTTGCAGGCGATCCAGGGTGATCCCTTTCAAGGTCATGTTGTCATTCTTGGTCGTCTCGTTTTGCCCGCCGACCAGTCGGAACGGGGAGTGCGAAATGCCCAGGAATCCGCCGTCTCCCGGATCGCCCCACGGTTGATGTCCCGTCTTGTAAAACAGGCTCAGGTGCGGCGGGACGGCCGGCTTTACCGGTCCCTCCAAGTGAGATACCCAGGCTCCCAACGACGGCCAACCGCCGGCAGGTTGATTTTGTGTCTTGTGCCCGGTCATGCATTCGTATGCGTAGTGGCCTCCGCCGGCGCCCACCATGGAACGAATGGCAACGAACTTGTCCATCATGCTGGCGATTTTCGGGAACAGTTCGCCAATTTCGATTCCCGGCACGTTGGTGGCGATCGGCTGGAATTCGCCGCGCACTTCCGACGGTGCGTCGGTTTTGATATCCCACATGTCCTGGTGAGGTGGACCGCCGGGCAGAAAGACATTGATGACCGCCTTGTGAGAACGGCCGATCCCCGTGGCCGCTTCCGCTGCCAGCAATTGGGGCAAAGCCAGTCCACCCATCGCCATGCCGCCGATCCTCAGAAAATCTCGGCGTGTGGTCTGATCGCAGAACCCGGAGTTTTTCCACGGTTTGCCCAGGATGGTCAGCATCGCTTCAGCCCTCTCGATAGAGTTGTTGACGTTCGCGCGGCGGGATCCCCAGATGATATCAGACTTCATTGATCCGTTCAACGAAGAAATCGGGTTTTCCGTAGCGACGTTGGCGCGAACTGGCACCCGTTGTACTTCCCGTTCCAGAATCGGCATCGCCTGGCCCGTTCCGCGTCGGGGACCGGCAACGAGCATTCACTGGACGGGCGCACACGGATCAACCTGGCAATGCAAGATGATGTCGTAATTGGGAGTCGAATTGTAGCCGTGAGCCCACCAGCGCTCGCTAGAGCAATTTCAGAAGCGAAGGCTCAATCGCTTCGGCCCAGATGGTGTAGCCTTTTTCGCTGAGGTGCAGCAGGTCGGGCATGATTTCGCGAGTCAACGTGCCGTCTTCTTGCAGGAAGTGCTTGCCAATGTCCAGGTAGTGGACATGCTTGCCGTCCGCCAGCTTGGAGATCATTGCGTTCGCCTTTTCATTGACCTGCCGGCGACCGTCCGACGGGTCGGCACCGCGCGGGAAGATGCCCAGGACGAGAATGTTCATATCAGGCAGCGCCTTCCGCAACCGCTCTACGATTGCCCGGTTGCCGTCAAAGATTTCTTCAGGCGTGTTGGTGCCTGAGTTGTTGGTGCCGATCATGATGACCGCCAACTTGGGCGAGATCCCTTTGATGTTGCCGTTATCCAAACGCCACAGTACGTGCTGCGTGCGATCACCGCCGATTCCCAGATTGACCGCGTTGCGCTTGCCGTAGAACTGCTCCCAGACGTTTTTGCCTTTGCCCTCCCAGCCCTGCGTGATGGAATCGCCAATGAAGAGCAGGTCGACATTACCCTGCGCGACGCGAGCATTGAAGCGCTCGTGCCGCTTCATCCAATTGCCCTGGCGAGGTTCCGGCTTGACCGCCGAGTGCAGCGGTGTGTCTTTGGCAGTTGCGGCAAAGGGGATGACGAGAAACGCGAATGAAAACACAGCCAGGCGTCGTCGAGTCATCGAGGTCTCTCCTAGATCAAATCGTAAGGCGTGAAGTACTGCCGACCATCTTAGCTGACGCTACACCGCAAATCGACCAGCCAGGCGTCCTGCGGAGCAACCTCCAAGATCACCCGCCTGCCGGCGCCGGGGGTGCTAGTGGGGATGATTCACTTAGATAGGTCAAATTCGCGTAAGTGATTGGTGGGCCAGCGCAAACGAATCACGCTTGTTTTCACACGCTGTCTGCTCACGAGAGTTGTTCGCGAATGCAGAACCACCCGTTTTCGCTCGTTTGCTCGACACCATCTACAATTGTGGGCGCTGGGGGTGCTAGCATTTTGACCAGGTGTCGTGTTTCCGAGGGTCGCCAGGACCTTAAAGTCTGCCGGATTTAACGGGGATTCCACGATCGGATGGGGAAAGTGGCGACAAATTCGTCTGCATGGATCAGGCAAAATCCGATAACATTCGATGGACCACCCTGCGGCAGATGCGGTCGGGAGGACTCGCAGGCTGCCGTTCACCACCTAACACTGGGGGTGCAGCATGAGGCGATGGATAGCCTTTGGCGCAGTTATGACGCTGGCCCTGGCCAGTTCCTCATTCGGTCTCGCAGAAGACCGTGTCTCGAAGTCCAGCCTGATTACTCGTCTTAACTGGATGCAATTCGAAGTGGTCATGGGGCGGATTGTGGCCCTGAATTCGCGCTACGAGCAGACGCGCACGGCGTCCACAGGAGATGTGAATTCGGACTACCGCGAGATTCTTTCCTTGAGTGTCGACAACGGGATTCCTTCCGTACGCTACGAACGCAGGACCAGCACGGACCTGTTGTCCCTGGAAGTGATCGAAGGGAATCAAGTCGAGCTGACCTTGAAGCCTCGCGGCGAAAACCAGCAAGACTCGCTGCACTACTTTCAACCACACGAGGGCCGTGTGCGGCTGACGATTGGCGAGCAATCGGTCGAAGCCGTGAACGTGTGGCATCTGTTCATGGTGGCATCCAAGGATCAGGTGGCGCGGCTGTGTTCCTGTCTGGAGTACCTGCGACCGGGCTGGCGGCTACCGGACACGGCGACGGCCATCGAAACGGCGCTCTTCCGGCTATCCACTTCCGGTTACCGGCCTGACAAGGAGCAGGTGAACCGCCTGGTCCGACAGCTGGGCAGCAAGAGCTTCAAGACGCGCCAGAGGGCCGACCGGGAACTGCGCGGCATGGGTATCCGAGTCCTCTCGGCACTGGCCGACGTCGACACGCTGCGATTGGATTCCGAGCAGAAGGCGCGCATGGAAGGGATTCGCCAGGCCGTCATGTCGCAGAGCGACGATACTCCCGAACGCGTGGCCAGCTGGATGATCGAAGACCGTCAGGTGTGGCTCACGCTGCTGTCTCATGGGGACATGGAGAAACGCATCGCGGCGCTGGAACACCTGTCCGATATCGCGGGTCACCATCTGGAATACGACCCGACGGCGGCCGAAGCAATCCGGCGCACGCAGATCGAAACGCTCACGGCACGCCTGGCCCCGTAGGACGGCAATGCGGTTTGAGGCCTAACGCTTCGCGACATATACAGACAGCGAGCTATGCGGGGATTCCCGCCGGACGGTGGTGCCGCGGGATTCCCGTTCAGAATTCGTGTCTCGCGCCTTGTCAGGCGTCTCTTTTTCGCTACTTTGAACCTTTCGGCGCAGGCACTGTCTGCATAAATGCGTGCGGAATTGCCGACCTCGTCCCCGCCTCCCGCGGCGCGAGTGCATCACACATGCGTTCTTCCTTCCCGAAACGACACCACGAATTGCCATGACGGATACGACGACGTTTACTACCATCCGCGCTGAGATTGCCGGAGTTCCTGTTCGCGAGCTGGCCGCAGAGTTCGGCACGCCGACGTACGTCTACGATGCCGCTCGGATCGTCGAACGCGTGCAGGACCTGCAGGCCTTTGACGTCATCCGTTATGCTCAGAAAGCCAATTCGAATCTGGCGGTCGTCGACCTGATCCGCCGGCAGGGCGTGATGGTGGACGCCGTCAGTGCCGGCGAAATCCGCCGCGCGTTGGCCGCGGGCTACGCCACGACCGGAGATCCGCCGCCGATCGTCTACACGGCGGACATCTTTGACCGCGAATCGTTGGATCTCTGCGTGGAGCACGATCTTCATGTGAACTGCGGGTCGCCGCAGATGATCGATCAACTGGGCGAACGGGCGCCTGGAAAGAATATTACGTTGAGGATCAATCCGGGGTTCGGTCACGGACACAGTCAAAAAACGAATACCGGCGGCGAGCAATCCAAGCACGGGATCTGGCACGAACAGCTCGACGATTGCTGCCAGCGCGCCGACCGCAACGGCCTGTGCATTAACGGCCTGCATATGCATATCGGTTCCGGCACGGATCTTGAGCATTTGTCTCAGGTTTGCGGGGCGATGGAAGCGGCGGCCAGGCTCGTGGGACGGACGATTACTACCATCAGCGCCGGCGGCGGCCTGCCCATTCCGTACAAGGAAAACGACGCCTACGTCGACCTGGACCAGTACTTCCAGTTGTGGGACGCCACGCGGAAACGACTCGAACAGGAATTCGGCCATCCGATCTCGCTGGAAATCGAACCAGGCCGTTTCCTTGTCGCCGAAAGCGGCTATTTGATCTCCGAGATCCGCGCGATCAAGTCGATGGGCGCGAACCAGTTCTACATGGTCGATGCCGGGTTCAACAACCTCGCTCGCCCGATACTT